>NZ_JBEZKJ010000030.1:0-85934 GCF_040651675.1 Streptomyces sp. NPDC048415
AGGAACCCTCGCTTCTCTGCGACCTGATCCCGCCGGACAGGCCCTAGTCCTGGCCCGCCGGCCGATACACGCACACCGACGTCGGGCCGGTCGGTCGCCGAGTCGCCGGTGAGCGCCGCGATCGTGGCGCGCATCCGCTCGACGGCGGCCTCGGCGTCCCCTCCCGCCGCTGCGGCGTCGGTCAGCACGATGCCCGCGACGAGCGTGGCCATCCAGTCGAACGGCCCGTCGAGGAGGGCGTGGGCACGGTCGGTGGCGTCCTGATCGCCGCGCGCCAGGGCGACGTACAGCGCGGGCCCGGTCGCGAACCCGCCCGCCGCGGGCAGCCGTTCGGCATCCGCTTCGGCCGCTCGCGCGCACTCCTCCCAGCGGCCCAGGGTGTAGAGCACCAGGGACTGCAAGTAGCGCAGCTCCAGGGCGTACGGCGAGGAGATCAGACCCGCGCGGCGGGCGCGGTCCAGGCCGTCGGTGAGCCAGGTCAGGCACTCGTCGAGGTCACCGGATTCGTAGCACCCGACGGCGAGGTTGTAGAGCGCGCGCATCTCGACCGGTATGTTGCTCGCCCCCCGGGCCAGCTCGCGGGCCTGGCGCAGCCGGTCGCGGCCTTCCGGTGTACGCCGGTTGGGCGCTTCCAGGCCGACCAGGGAGATCATCAAGTCGGCCTGGGCGTCGGCCAGTCGGAGCTGTTCGGCGATGCTCAGCGCCTGCCGGGCGACCCGCTCGGCGTCCTCGTCACGGCCCACGTAACGCGCGGCCATGACGTGGGTGGCCGCCGCCCACACCCAGGTGTACGACGGCGGCTCGGCGGGGATCATGGCCAGCGCCTCGCTGCTGTAGGTGAACGCGGCTTTCAGATTGTCGATGCGCATCAGGTTGCCCGCCAGGGTGTAGCGCACGCGGGCGGCGAGTTCGGAGTCGGCGTCCGAGCCGGCCCTGGCGAGCGCGGCGCGGGTGAGGTGGACCGCCCGGTGGGTCTCGCCGGCGTGCGCGGCGGCAGCGGAGGCGCGCAGGGTGAGGGTCACCGAGTCGCCGTCCTGGGGGCGGGCGGCCGGATCCACCGCCGGCCACAGTTCGAGGACGGTCTCCAGATGGCGCAGCTCCTCGGCGGGCGCGCCGACCCGCTGGGCGTGGTCGGCCGCTTCGAGCGAGGCCGTGAGCGCGTCGGCGAGGTCATGGCTCTCGCGTGAGTGATGGGCGCGCTCCGCCGCGCTCTCGCCCGAACGCCCGTGCCCCGCGAGGAGCTTGGCGAACGCCCTGTGCAGCCGGACCCGCTCGCCGGGCAGTAGATCGGTGTACACGGCCTCGCGGGTCAGAGCGTGCCGGAAGGAATACGTGCCGTCCTCGCCGGGGACCAGCAACTGCCGGCCGACGGCCTCGCGCAGCGCCGACTCCAACTCGTCCTCGGGCAGTTGTACGGCGGCACGCAACAGGTCGTGCTCGACGCGGCGGCCCGCGACGGCGGCCGTGCGCAGCACCTGCTGGGCGGTCTCGGAGAGTTGCTCGATGCGGATGAGGAGGACGTCGGCCAGGCCGCTCGGCATGGCGGGCGATGCGGGGTCGATGTCGCCGGGCAGGGCGGCGAGCAGCTCCTCCGCGTAGAAGGCGTTGCCCTCGGCGCGGTCGACGATATGGCGGACCGTGGTGTCGGAGAGGGGGTCGGTGCGCAGCGCCCGCACGAGACGGGCCACCTCGGCGTCGGGCATCGGCCGCAGCTCCAGGCGGTCCACCGAGGGCAGCCGGATCAGCTCGGCGAGCAGGGGGCGCAGGGGGTGGCGGCGGTGCAGGTCGTCCGCCCGGTACGAGGCGAAGATCGCCAGGCGGTGGGCGGGGGCACCGGCCGCGGGACTGTGCAGCAGCCCGCGGCTGAGCAGGAAGCGGAGCAGGTCGCGGGAGGACTGGTCGGCCCAGTGGAGGTCTTCGAGGACCAGGAGAAGGGGGGTGATGCCGGCGAGGTCGGCGAGGAGGGCGGCCATGCCCTCGAAGAGGCGCAGGCGGCTGCCGGGGTCCGGCATGGCGTCGGTGCCGGTGCCCAGCAGGCGGTCCACCGCCGGGTGCGCCGCGAGCGCGGGGGCGAAGCGGTCGTCGGTGGCCAGGACGCCCAGGATCTCCGTGAACGGCAGGTACGGCAGGCCCACGTCGCCCAGGTCCACGCAGTGGCCGGTGAGGACCGTTATGCCGGTGGTGGTGGCGTGGGTGGCGGCTTCCGTCAGCGTGCGGGTTTTGCCGACGCCGGCGTCGCCCGCTATCAGTACGGCGCGGGGGGCGCCGTTCGTTGCCCGGTCCAGCACGCCGGTGAGCCGGGCGAGTTCGTCCTCCCGGCCGATGAACGGCGTACCGAATGTCTGGGCCACGGTGACCATCCTGGCACGCGCCACCGACAGCCGATGGTTCTCGCCCCTCCGCCCCTACCCGTCCCGTACCTGGGGGCTCCGCCCCCCAGACCCCCCTGTCGCGCTTCGCGCTCGTCCTCAAACGCCGGACGGGCTAAAGGTTTTCAGACCTCCCAAGGACGGGACGGGCAGGGGCGGAGGGGGCGAGAACCCGGACGGGCCGGGAATCCCGGCCCGTCCGCGAAAGCGCACCCTCAGACAAGGGACTCCGCGGCCTCGGCCTCGCGCACGTGCACCCTCCGCAGCGTCGTCGTGGCGAGCACCGCCGCCCCGAGGAGCAGCACCGCCCCCGCGATCGCCGCCGCCTGCATCCCGCTGGTGAAGGCCTCGCGCGCGGCCGTCGCCAAGGCCTGCCCCGCGGAGCCCGGCAGCTGCTCGGCGACGGCCAGCGCGCCGCCGAGGGTCTCGTGGGCCGGGGCCGGGACCCCGGAGGGGATGTCGTGGCGGTAGACCGCCGTGCCGATGGAGCCCAGGACCGCCATGCCCAGCGCGCCGCCGAACTCCGCGCCGGTCTCCAGCAGTGAGGAGGCGGCGCCCGCGTTGCCCACCGGGACGGTGCCGAGGGCGAGGTCCATCATCTGCGACATCACGGTGACGATCCCGGCGGCGAGGACACCCGCGCCGGCGAGCACGAGCCACATCGAGTCGGTACCGGCGAGGGTCAGCAGCCCATAGCCGCAGGCGGCGGTGACGAAGCCGGCGGAGACGACGTGGGCGCGGTGCACACCCTTCTGCACCAGTTGCGCGGCGACCGGCGCGGCCACGCCGACCAGGACCGTGGGGAGCAGCGCCCACAGCGCGGCCTCCATGGAGCTCTTGCCGAGCACGGACTGGAGGTACTGGGTGGTGAAGTACGCCGAGCCCATCATCCCGAAGGAAGAGATCAGGTTGAGGACGACGGCGGGTGCGAAGCCGCGGCCGCGGAACAGGGCAGGGGAGATCAGCGGGGACTTCGCGGTGCGCTGGCGGTGGATGAAGAGGGCGGTGAAGACCAGGCCGACGACGATCGAGGCGACGTACTCCAACTTCCAGCCGTCGGAGGGGATTTCCTTGATGCCGTAGATGACCGGCAGCACGGCGGCCATCGACAGCGGCACGCTGAGCAGGTCGAAGCGGCCGGGCTCCGGGTTCTTGGACTCGGGCAGCAGGATCGGGCCGAGGACGAGCAGCAGCACCATCGCGGGCAGGTTGACCAGGAAGACCGAGCCCCACCAGAAGTACTCGACCAGGACGCCGCTCATCACCGAACCGAGCGCGATACCGCCGGTCATGACGCCGGACCACAGGCCGATCGCCTTCGCGCGCTGGCCGGGGTCGGTGAACATCGTGCGGATGATCGCCATGGTGGACGGCATCAGCGTCGCGCCGCCGATGCCGAGGAGCGCGCGGGCGGCGATCAGGGTCTCGGGGCTGTTCGCGTAGGCGGCGATCACCGAGGCGGTGCCGAAGGCGGCGGCGCCGAAGAGGAGGAGCTTGCGGCGGCCTATGCGGTCGCCGAGCGAGCCCATCGTCATCAGCAGCCCGGCGAGCACGAACGCGTAGATGTCGAAGATCCACAGCTGTTGGGTGCCGCTCGGCTCCAGGTCCGCGCTGATCGAGGGGATCGCGAAGTACAGGACCGAGACGTCCATCGAGACCAGGAGCAGCGGAAGCATCAGGACGCCGAGGGCGGTCCATTCGCGGCGGCCGGCGAGGGCGCCGGGTGCGGGAGTCGTGCTCGTCGAGTTCGTCATGCCAGGGACTGTACGGGCGTCTTAAACACTTGTCTAGTACGAGCGTATAAGACGCTCGTTTCGTACGATCGTCTAGGACGCTTGTCTGGATCGGGGGTACGCTGGCTCGTATGGGACACCGTGAGGATCTGCTCGAAGGCGCCAAGCGCTGCCTGCTGGAGAAGGGGTTCGTGCGCACGACGGCGCGCGACATCGTGAAGGAGTCGGGGACCAACCTGGCGTCCATCGGCTACCACTACGGCTCGAAGGACGCTCTGCTGACGCAGGCCTTCGTGGAGCTCATCCAGGAGTGGGGCGAGAAGTTCGATCCGCCCTCGGCCCGTGAGGCCGAGCCCGGGGGTTCCGTCGAGCGTTTCCGCAGCGTGTGGGCGCGGATGCTGGAGTCCGTCGACGACTTCAAGCCCCTGTGGGCGGCCAGCATGGAGATCGCCACGCAGGGGGACCGGGTACCGGAACTGCGCGATCTGATGGCGAAGGCGCAGATCGAGGGCCGGTCCGGGCTCGTCGCGATGTTCACGGACCTGGACGAGGCGACGCTCGACGAGAAGACCGTCCAGTCGGTCGGCGGCTTCTATCAGGCGCTGCTCAACGGACTGATGGTGCAGTGGCTCTTCGACCCGGCGAGCGCCTCCACCGCGGACGACCTCACCGAGGGGCTGCGGCGGGTCATCGACGCGGCGGCGAAGGCGAAGGACTGATGTCCTCTTCGGCGCGGGCCCTACGCGTCTCCCGTCCGCCGCTGGTCCCGGCATGCGGGCACCAGTGCCACCAGCATCAGTAGGGCGGTGACGGCGAAAGCCCACGGATAGCCCGTCCACCCGGCGAGCGCGCCGAAGCCGACCGCGCCGACGCCCATGCCACCGTCGTAAGCGAGGTTCCACACCGCGCTGACGGTGCCGTATCCGGAGGCCGGGACCCGCGCGTACATCAGGGTCAGCGTGGCGTTCTTCGCGGAGCGCCTCGACAGCAAGAGCTGGAACGAGCAGTACGCCGACGACCTGGGCCTATGGGCCGCCCGCCGGTACGAGCGGCACGAGGAGGCCGACGACCGCGAGCGCGCCGTACTGCTGCTCACCGCCTGCCAGACCATGCGGATCTCCTCTCCGAGCCCACCGCTCTCCTGGTCCGGGGCGTCCTCACGGCGATGCGCGCCGTCGCCGCCGCGCCCCGCCCCGGGGAGTGCGCGCACGACGACGAGCACCCGGCCCTGCGGGACGCGCAGTTCCGGCACGGCCTGCCGCACTTCTACGCGCCCCGGGAGTTCCCGCCGGCCGGGCAGCCCCGCGCCCCGGAGGCGTGGACCTGCCCGCGGTTTACGGGGGAGGTCGCCGAGGAGTGCGTCAGTGGACTGGAAGGTCTGTACGAAGACGAGAGCTCGTAGGCGGACGAGGCCCCTTCCCTAGAGCCGCGCCCCCTTCAGTGCCATGTGCAGCAGCAGCCGGTCCTCGCCGTCGTCCAGGTCCAGGCCGGTGAGCTGTTCGACCCGGGAGAGGCGGTAGTAGAGCGTCTGGCGGTGGATGCCCAACTCCGTTGCCGTGCGCCCGGCTTGGCCCGCGCAGTCGAGGAACACCTCGGCCGTGCGGGCCAGTTCGCGGTGGGCGGGGGACAACAGGGCGCGTACGACGGGGTCCTGGGCGATCTCCGGGGGCAGGGACGTCAGGAGGCGGAAGGGGCCGATGGCCGCCCATTCGGCGACCGGGCCCAGGCGCGGCTCGGCCAGTACCGCGCGCGCGGCGGCCGACGCCTCCTGCCAGGCGGCGCCCAGCTCGGCGAGACCCACCCGGGCTCCGGCGACCCCGGCCGCGGTCGCGCCCGCCTCCTCCGCCTCCCGTACGAACCGGGAAGCCGCCGTCAGCGCCGGAGTCAGGACGTCCGCCGACCGCAGCCGTACGAGCAGGGCCAGGCTGTGCCCGGCGGCCCCCCACGGCACCGTGCACAGCGCGGTCGCGCCCGGCACCGTACGGGCGGAGGGGGCGTCGTCCGGGTCGGCGGAGGGCCAGGGTGCGACGCAGACGACGGTGTGCAGTACGTCGCCGCGCGGGCCGAGAGCCGTGCGCAGTTCGGCGACGGCCATGTCGCGCTGCCAGCCGCGCTCCGCGGTCAGGACCGCGCGCAGCTCGCGGGTGAGGTCCGCGCCGGCCTGCGCCTCGTCCGCGAGCAGGGCGCCGATGCGGGAGGCGACCTCCATCGCGGCGCCGAGCTGGGCGTCGGTGGGGCCGGGGTCGTCGTCGAGGAGCCAGACGTAGCCCAGAACGATCCTCCGATGGCGTACGGGCAGACAGATCCGTCCCCGGTACACCCCCGCTTCCGGGGTCGGCGGAATGCGCACCGGGTCGGTGGCACGGGTGATGCCGAAGCCCTCGAACCAGGTGCGGACCGCCGTGGTGGAGCGGCGCGTGAGGATCGAGCGGGTGCGCACGGGGTCGAGGGCCGACGGGTCGAGCTCGCCCTCGCTGTCGTACGCGCCGAAGGCGATCAGCTCGAAGTCACGGTTCTCCAGCGTCGCGGGCACGCCCAGGAGCGCCGAGATCTCGTCGACCAGCTCTTGGTAGGCGCCTCTGTATTCACCCGTCACTTGGGCATTCTCCCGCATTTCCGGGAGCCCTTCATACATCTGTCTGAAATCCAGGGCACGGATGCGTGACAGCTGTCGATGGCACAGGATCGGAGGGATCCTTAGGTTTCACGGTGGTTCTCCGTGCCGTATCCGAATGGTCGGGATACGGCCTCCTGGTCGCTTTGTTGTGGAGGTGCCCCGTGCTGGGTCCCGTGATTCTCGCCGCGTCGCGCAGCGACAAGATGCGCCGCTTCGTGTCGGCGGCTCCCGGCACCAAGCAGGTGGTCGCCCGCTTCATCGCCGGTGAGACGGTCGATCAGGTCGTTCCGGTCGTCGAGGACGCCGTCGACAAGGGGCTCGAGGTCACCCTCGACGTCGTCGGCGAGGACATCACCACGCGCGAGCAGGCCTACGCCGCCCGTGACGCGTACCTGGAGCTCATCGAGCGCCTCAAGGACCTGGACCTCGGCACCAAGGCGGAGATGTCCGTCAAGCTGTCGATGTTCGGCCAGGCGCTGGAGGGCGGCCACGAGCTGGCCCTCGGCAATGTCCGCCCGGTCGTCGAGGCCGCCGCCGCCATCGGTACCACCGTCACGCTGGACGCCGAGGACCACACCACCCTCGACTCGATGTTCGCCATCCACGAGGAGCTGCACAAGGACTTCCCGCAGACGGGCTGCGTGATCCAGGCCTATCTGTTCCGCACCGAGGCCGACGCCCGCCGCCTGGCGGCGAGCGGCAGCCGCGTACGCCTCGTGAAGGGCGCCTACAAGGAGCCCGCCGAGGTCGCGTACCAGCAGAAGGCCGAGATCGACAAGGCGTACGTCCGCGTCCTGAAGGTCCTGATGGAGGGCGAGGGGTACCCGATGATCGGCTCCCACGACCCGCGGCTCATCTCCATCGCGCAGGAGCTGGCCCGGCGCGCCGGGCGCAAGCTGGACGAGTACGAGTTCCAGATGCTGTACGGCATCCGCGGCGAGGAGCACCTGCGGCTCGCCGCCGAGGGCCACCGCATGCGCGTGTACACCGCCTACGGCACCGACTGGTACGGCTACTTCATGCGCCGCCTCGCGGAGAAGCCGGCCAACCTCCTCTTCTTCGCCCGCTCGATCCTCACCAAGGGCTGAGCGGTAGCTGTCGGCATCCGGGTACATCCTGGGTAACGGCAGCTACCGCCCATCGGTCGGCTGAGCCGACCCGGTTCCGGAAAGGAGTTACGGAACCCGTGACTCCGCCCCCTGGGGGCTTCTCACTCGCCCGCCGCAGCGAGCTCGTGAAGGTCAAGCCCTGACCGCCGACCAACATACGCACATGGCTTCGGTTCTCCCGGCTGAAGTCAGGGATTCACTCGGAAGAGGTAGCTCATGGAC
Organism: Streptomyces sp. NPDC048415; assembly: GCF_040651675.1. Classification (NCBI taxonomy): domain Bacteria; kingdom Bacillati; phylum Actinomycetota; class Actinomycetes; order Kitasatosporales; family Streptomycetaceae; genus Streptomyces; species Streptomyces sp. NPDC048415. Next base: position 8,051 of record NZ_JBEZKJ010000030.1, read on the forward strand.
GCTGTGACCCAGGTCCCCGCCCCCGTCAACGAGCCGGTGCACGGCTATGCCCCCGGCTCGCCGGAGCGCACCCGTCTGGAGGCCAAGCTCAAGGAGCTGGCCGAGAACCCGATCGAGCTGTCGATGACCATCGGCGGCGAGAAGCGGCTCGGCGGCGGTGAGCGCTTCGAGGTCGTGCAGCCGCACAACCACAAGGCCGTCATCGGCACCGGCGCGCACGCCACCCAGCAGGACGCGCAGGATGCCATCGACGCGGCCCTGGCCGCCGCGCCCGCCTGGCGCGCGATGTCCTTCGACGACCGCGCCGCGATCATCCTGCGTGCGGCCGAGCTGCTGGCCGGTCCCTGGCGTGAGACCCTCGCGGCCTCCACCATGCTCGGCCAGTCGAAGACCGCCCAGCAGGCCGAGATCGACTGTCCCTGTGAGCTCGTCGACTTCTGGCGCTTCAACGTGAAGTACGCCCGCGACCTGCTCGCCGAGCAGCCGCCGGCCAACTCGCCGGGCGTCTGGAACCGCCTCGACCACCGCCCGCTCGAGGGTTTCGTCTACGCGATCACGCCGTTCAACTTCTCGGCGATCGCGGGCAACCTGCCGACCGCGCCCGCGCTGATGGGCAACGTCGTCGTATGGAAGCCATCGCCGACCCAGACCCACGCCGCCGTGCTGCTGATGCAGCTCCTGGAGGAGGCCGGTCTGCCCAAGGGCGTCATCAACCTCGTCACCGGTGACGGCATCGAGGTGTCGAAGGTCGCCCTTGAGCACCGCGACCTGGCCGGCATCCACTTCACAGGGTCCACGAAGACCTTCCAGTACCTCTGGAAGACGGTCGGCAACAACATCGAGAAGTACCGCTCCTACCCGCGCCTGGTCGGCGAGACGGGCGGCAAGGACTTCCTGGTCGCGCACCCGAGCGCCGACCGTGCGGTCCTGAAGACGGCGCTCACCCGCGGTGCCTTCGAGTACCAGGGGCAGAAGTGCTCCGCCACCTCCCGCGCGTATGTCCCGGCCTCCATCTGGAACTCCGGTTTCAAGGAGGAGTTCGCGGCCGAGGTCGACTACCTGACCATGGGTGACGTCGCCGACCTGTCGAACTTCATCGGCGCGGTCATCGACGAGCGGGCCTTCGCCAAGAACAAGGCGGCCATCGACCGCGCCAAGTCCGACCCGAGCTGCACGATCGTCGCGGGCGGCTCGTACGACGACTCCGTCGGCTACTTCGTACGCCCGACCGTCGTCGAGTGCGCGGACCCGGAGAACGAGGTCTTCAAGACGGAGTACTTCGGCCCGTTCCTCGCCGTGCACGTCTACGAGGACGACAACTACGACGAGATGCTGACCCAGATGGAGTCGGCGTCCGACTACGCGCTGACCGGCGCGGTCATCTCCAACGACCGTGCGGCGGCCGCGTACACGATGGAGAAGCTCCGCTACGCCGCGGGCAACTTCTACATCAACGACAAGTCGACCGGTGCCGTCGTCGGCCAGCAGCCCTTCGGCGGCGGCCGTGCCTCCGGCACCAACGACAAGGCCGGCGCCCCGCAGAACCTGATGCGCTGGACCCTGACCCGCGCCATCAAGGAGACGCTGGTCCCGCCGACCGACTACGGCTACCCGCACATGGGCTGACGCTCAGTCACACATGTCGGGCCAGGAAGTCGTCCATCAGGGCGGCGACCTGGCCCGCGTGCGTTTCCAGGGCGAAGTGGCCCGTGGGCAGGAGATGGATCTCGGCGTTGGGGAGGTCGCGCCGGAAGGCGAGGGCGCCCGCCGGGACGAAGATCTCGTCGTGCCCGCCCCAGACCGCCAGCAGCGGGACCTGGCTGGTGCGGAAGTACTCCTGGAAGGCCGGGTAGAGGGCGAAGTTGGAGCCGTAGTCGGAGATCAGGTCGAGCTGGATGTCGGGCTGGCCGGGACGGCCCATGAGGGCCACGTCGTGCGTGTACGCGTCGGGACTGACGAGCGTGGGGTCCGGGACGCCGTGCAGGTACTGCCACTTGATGCCGTCGGGACCGCTGATCTCACGGACCGGCGCCTCGGTCTCGGAAGTGCGCTCCGCGATCAGCGCGAGGACCGGCGCCCAGGCCTCGGCGCCCAGCCCCTCCTCGTACGCGTTGCCGTTCTGCGTGATGATCGCGGTCACCCGCTCGGGGTGCGCGAGCGCCAGGCGCAGACCGATCGGGGCGCCGTAGTCCTGGATGTAGAGCGCGTACTCCTTCAGGCCGAGCTGCTCGGTGAACTCACCGGTGATCTCGGCCAGTCGGTCGAAGGTGTACGGGAACTCGGTGGCCGCCGGGGTCGCCGAGCGGCCGAACCCCAGGTGGTCCGGGGCGATGAGGTGGTAGCGGTCGGCGAGGAGCGGCATCAGGTCGCGGAACATGTGCGAGCTGGTCGGGAAGCCGTGCAGGAGGAGCAGGACGGGCGCGTCCGCGGGGCCCGCCTCGCGGTAGGCGATCTCGTGACCGCGGACGGTGGTGGTGCGGTGGTGGACCCGGTGGCTGCTCATGATCGGTTCCCCTAACCTCTCAAGCCTATTTTGATGGTTGGCGCGGCGATGCGGACAGTGCATCATGAGCGACTGTAACCAGTCAACACGCTTTTGGGGGTTAGATTGCGCCTCGCGTGATACTGGCCCGATGACTCTCCGACTGCGGACCGTCCACACGGCGGACCTCACCCCCGCCGAACTCCGTGCCGCCCGCGAGCTCCTGGACGCCGCCTTCGGCGGGGACTTCAGCGAGGAGGACTGGGACCACGGGCTCGGCGGTCTGCATGTGCTCGTGCACGACGAGCGGGGGCTCGCGGCCCACGGCTCGGTGATCCAGCGGCGCGTCCTGCACCGCGGCCGCTCGCTGCGCGTCGGATACGTGGAGGCGGTCGGCGTACGGGCGGACGTGCGCCGCTCGGGCCTCGGCGGTCGGGTGATGGCAGAGGCCGAGCGGATCATCGAGGGGGCGTACGCGCTCGGGGCGCTCTCCGCGAGCGAGGAGGGGGCCGCCCTCTACGCCGGCCGGGGCTGGCAGAGCTGGCCCGGCCGGATCTGCGCGCTCGGCCCGGCCGGCGTCGTACGCCTCCCGGAGGAGGAGGGCACCACGTTCGTGCGCCCCGCCTCGGCCGGTTCCCTGGACCCGGCGTACGAGCTGGTCTTCGACTGGCGTGAGGGGGACGTGCTGTGACGGTCCCGTCGGGTGCGGTTCATGTGCCGACGGCCTCTCAGGCCTGACTGATGTCCCGCACGATCATCGTGCCCGTGTTGCCGCCGCGCAGCATCGACAGGAACGCGTCCACGATCCGCTCGAAACCGTCGACGACCGTCTCGTCGAGCGAGAGTCGGCCACTGAGCAGATGCGGTACGGCGAACTCGTACAACTCCTCCTGTGCGTCACGGTAGTCGCTCACCAGGAAGCCCTCGATCCGCAGGCTCTTCTCCACCACGTCGGCGTGGTTGAAGAGGACCGGCGGCGCGTCCGGTGTGTTGTACTGGCCGACCGTGCCCACCCGCACCACCCGGCCCCGGTCGCGCAACGAGCCGATGGCCGCGCCGAGTTGGTCGCCGCCGCCGTTGTCGACGCATACGTCGATACCGTCGGGCGCGGCCTTCCCGAGCAGCTCGGCCACCGGCCCCGAGCGGTAGTCGAAGGCCTCGTCGTAGCCGACCCGGTCCCTCAGGTACGCCACCTTCGCCGCGCCGCCCGCGCTGCCGATCAGCCGTCCGGCGCCCAGCAGTCGCGCGAACCTTCCGGTCGCCGTGCCGACCCCGCCCGCGGCCGCCGAGACGAACAGATCGTCCCCTTCCCGCAGTCGGGCGATGCGGGTGAGAGCGACGTACGCGGTCAGGCCGGTGCCGCCGAGCACGCTCAGATACGCGGACAGCGGTACGCCCTCGTGGCGGGGGAGGCGTCTGGTCTCGTCCGGGCGTACGACGGAGTGCGTGCGCCAGCCCGCGCGGTGGAAGACGATCTCCCCCTCGGGGAGCGCCGGGTCGCGGGACTCGATCACCCGGCCGAGGGCGCGACCCTCCAGAGGGGCGTTGAGCTCGAAGTCGCCATCCATCATTTCGCGGTGATACGGGTCGACGGACCAGTACAGGTTCTCGACGAGCGCCGCGCCCGGGCCCGGTTCGGGCACGGGTGACTCGGCGAAACGGAAGTGGTCCGAGGTCGGGAAGCCGGTCGGGCGGGCGGTCTGCAGCACGGTGAGCGCGATGTCGTTCATGGCAAGGGACCGTAGGAAGGAATGTGACCGCCCGGCAGAGGGTTGTGCTCATGGCACGGCCGCTTCCATGAGCCGTGTTCATAGCCGCAGGTGGGGAGCACTATCCGCAGCGGAGGGGGTGACTCCTTTCGCCACCCGCGTCAGCGCCCCCCGCAGCCAGCGAGGCGCCGGAGCCGGGCGAAGGCCTACGTGCCACGCCTGGCCGTGGCGGCGGGCGCTCTGCGTCCGCACTCCGCGGCTGGCGACGCCGTACGGACCGTCGTCCCAGGTTGGAGCGGTGTGACTCAATCCGCCGTCTCAGATAGTAGGAAGTCCGAGTAATTGTGGAGACAGACGCGCGGTCCTCGCCTACTTTTGTAGGAGCCGAACGTCTCGCTCGACCCAGCGAATGGCGGTCGTGAGCCGGAGCCCTTGGCAGGCAACCCCTGCGGCACCGCTCCCCGCCCCTTCCGGCGTCTCGTATCCCTCACGCATTTCCGGTCGCTGTGCGCCCGGAGGCAAGGAGTCGATTCACCATGGCCGAGACGACCGTCCGCCGAGTCCGCCACATCTCCCGTACGAGCGAGTCCGACCGCAAGAACGCCGCCGCCGCCCTCCAGCGCGCCCTCGACCGCAGGGACAACGGCGGCGCGACGGGCCACTGAGCCCACCACCTCTGCCGGGAGCCGCACCCGCACGGGGTGCGGCGCGGGGCCTACGCGCCGCGCCGCACCTCGAAGTGGTCGATGCGCTCGCCGCTCTGCGCGAGCGCCGACACCTTGAGCCGGGGAGAGCTAGCCGCCTCCACCTCCACCGAGAGGAAGGAGAAGCCGGTGTACCGCACGCGTGACCACTCGACCGTGTCCGGCTTCTGCTGCTGCGACTTGGTCCAGTGGAAGGTGTCCACGGACTCGTGGTCGGCGACCTTCCCCTCGTAGCTGTCCTTCACCCCGGCGGGGAACCGGTACAGGCTCTTGCCCGCGCCGCCCGCCGTGACGTACACGATCCCGTCCCGCGTCGGATCGGTCGACGCACCCACCGGCACCGGCTTGCCCACCGCGCCGCCCTTGATGGCGTCGGTCCGCTCGTACACGTGGTTGTGCCCGTTGATCACCAGGTCCACCTGGTGCTTGGCGAACAGCGCCAGCCAGGCGTCGCGAACGCCCCCGTCGGAGGCGTGCGTCGACGTCGAGTAGGCGCAGTGGTGGAAGAAGACCACGACGAAGTCGACCGCCTTCCGCAGTTCACCGAGCCGCTTGTCGACCCAGGCCGTCTGCCTGCCGTCCGTGTAGCCCAGGTTGGCGGGAATCTCGTACGACACGTCGTTCGCGTCCAGCGCCACGATGCCGACATTGCCGTACGTGAACGAGTACACGCCCGGCGCCTTCCGCGCGTCGAAACCGTTGTCCGGCAGGGACCAGCGCGCCGACTGGCCGCCGTAGCCGTTCGGCGAGTACCACGCCTCCATGTCGTGGTTGCCGGTCGTCACCATCCACGGCACCGACTTCGCCACCGTCTCGGTCTGCTTGAGGAACAGATCCCAGGCGCTGGGGTCGTAGACGTCGGAGTCCTTGCCGAGGCCGATCGAGTCGGCGTAGCAGATGTCGCCCGCGTGCAGATGGAAGGCCGGGTGCCGGCCGAGCAGCGCCTTGTCGCCCGCGAGCGCGTCGGGGGTGACGCCCTGGTCGCCGAAGGCGGTGAACACGAAGGTTCCGGGACTGGCCGGCGCCGTGCGGAAGGAGCCGACCGTGGAGTGCCGCTCCCGGGAGGCCGGGTCGAACCCCTCGTGACCGACGCCGTAGTAGTACGTCGTTCCGGGGCGCAGCCCGTCGAGCGCCGCGTGCAGGTAGTACTGGTCCAGTGCGAAGCGCTGCCCCGCGAGGGCCGGCGTGTGCAGGGCGCGCACCTCGGCCTCGATCTTCCGGCTCAGACCCCAGGGCGTCAGACCCACCCGTACATACGGCTTGCGCACCGCGAACGGCACCTGCCAGGAGATCCGCATCTGCGTCTTGGGGTCCGCGCCGAAGGCGAGGTGGCGGCCGAAGGGGGTGACGACGGACCCGGGTACGCGGCTGGTCGCCGGATTCGGCGTCGAGGTGGACGAGCGCGCACCCGCCGTGGCCGAGGAGCAGCCGGCCAGCAGCCCGCCGCCCGCGAACGCGCCCGCAGTGACCAGCGCGCGGCGCCGGGTGAGCTTCGTCCGCAGGTACTCGTGCTGCTCCGCCATGCTCATCCCGCGCGCGAGCGGCTCGGGAATGCCGACGTCAGGGGTGTCCATGTTCGAGAACTTCCCAGCAACTCCCAACGTCCGCCATACGTAAGAGTGAACGGGAGCCGACGAATCGCCGCCGTGTCCGTATGGCGGACATGGCGTGTCATCCCATGGGACCAGGAGTACGGTGCCGTCATGTCTCGCAGCATCAATCTCGCAGTGATCCCCGGTGACGGCATCGGCCAGGAAGTCGTGGCCCAGGGGCTCAAGGTCCTCTCCGCCGTCCTTCCGCAGGATGTGAAGCTGGAGACCAAGGAATTCGACTTCGGCGCCAAGCGCTACCACGCCACCGGTGAGACCCTCACCGACGCGGACCTGGACGCCCTGAAGCAGCACGACGCGATCCTGCTCGGCGCGATCGGCGACCCGTCGGTCCCCTCCGGCGTCCTTGAGCGCGGCTTCCTGCTCAAGCTCCGCTTCGCCTTCGACCACCACGTGAACCTGCGCCCCTCGAAGCTCCTCCCGGGTGTCGAGACCCCGCTCGCGGGCCAGCCCGCGATCGACTTCGTGGTGGTACGCGAGGGCACCGAGGGTCCGTACACCGGCAACGGCGGCACCATCCGCAAGGGCACCCCGCACGAGGTCGCCACCGAGGTGTCCGTCAACACGGCCTTCGGGGTCGAGCGAGTCGTCCGCGACGCGTTCGCCCGTGCGCAGGCCCGTCCGCGCAAGAAGCTGACGCTGGTCCACAAGAACAACGTGCTGACCTTCGCGGGCCACCTCTGGACGAACGTCTTCAACCGGGTGGCCAAGGAGTTCCCCGAGGTCACCACCGACTACATCCACGTGGACGCGGCGACGATCTATCTCGTCACCGACCCCGAGCGCTTCGACGTGATCGTCACCGACAACCTCTTCGGCGACATCATCACCGACCTCGCCGCGGCCGTCTCCGGCGGCATCGGCGTCGCCGCCTCCGGCAACATCAACCCGAGCGGCGAGTTCCCCTCGATGTTCGAGCCCGTGCACGGCTCGGCGCCCGACATCGCGGGCCAGGGCAAGGCCGACCCCAGCGCCACCGTCCTGTCCGTCGCCCTCCTGCTGCGCCACCTCGGCTACGAGGCCGAGGCCGCCCGCATCGAGGACGCCGTCTCCGCCGACCTCGCGGAGCGGGTGGGCAAGCCCGCCCGTAGCACCGACGAGATCGGCGACGCGCTCGCCGTACGAGTAGCCGGCTGACCCGCCGGGCCACTTACCCTTCGTAGGAGCCGCCGGGTCGCATCCGCACCCGGCGGCTTTTGCTATGCCCTCGCCGGGTGCCACCATCAACCCCTGGGCAATTCCCTGGGCCGCTACACACCGTTTTCGTCCACGGCTCTCCGCGCGCGATAATCGAACGCGGAGCCGCGGATTGAGGGAATGCTCGGACGTCCTAGCACTGGCCACTGGCAGTGCGGACGTGAGCGCGGCCCGTCACACACAAACCGGTGAAGGACAACCACTCATGACGACGCCCACGATCGAGCTCAAGCCCTCCGCCCGTCCGCTCTCCGACGCGGAGCGCGAGGCGATCCTGACCAACCCCGGGTTCGGCCGCCACTTCACCGACCACATGGTGACGATCAAGTGGACCGAGGGCCGCGGCTGGCACGACGGCCAGCTCGTTCCCTACGGCCCGCTCTCCCTGGACCCCGCGAACATGACCCTGCACTACGCGCAGGAGATCTTCGAGGGACTCAAGGCCTATCGCCAGCCCGACGGCTCCGTCGCCACCTTCCGCCCCGACAAGAACGCCAAGCGCTTTCAGGCCTCCGCCCGCCGGCTCGGTATGCCGCAGCTGCCGGTCGAGACGTTCATCGAGGCCTGTGACGTGCTGGTCCAGCAGGACCGCGACTGGGTCCCGGCGCACGGCGGCGAGGAGTCCCTGTACCTGCGCCCGTTCATGATCGCGACCGAGGTGGGCCTCGGCGTGAAGCCCGCCAACGAGTACCTCTTCCTAGTGATCGCCTCGCCCGCCGGCGCGTACTTCGCGGGCGGCGTGAGGCCGGTCTCCATCTGGCTCTCCGAGGACCGCGTGCGTGCCGTCCCCGGCGGCATGGGCGACGCCAAGACCGGCGGCAACTACGCGGCGTCCCTCCTCGCGCAGGCCGAGGCCGCCGCCATGGGCTGCGACCAGGTCTGCTACCTCGACGCCGTGGAGCACAAGTGGGTCGAGGAACTGGGCGGCATGAACCTGTACTTCGTGTACGGCGACAAGATCATCACTCCCTCGCTGACGGGGTCCATCCTGGAAGGTGTCACCCGTGACTCCCTCCTGACCGTCGCCCGCGACCTCGGCTACGTGTCCGAGGAGGGCCGTGTCTCCATCGACCAGTGGCAGCGCGACGCCGAGAACGGCACCCTGACCGAGGTCTTCGCCTGCGGCACGGCCGCCGTCATCACCCCCGTCGGCACGGTCAAGCGCACCGGCACCGAGTGGCAGCAGTCGGGCGGCGAGCCCGGCGAGGTCACGCTGAAGCTCCGCGAGGCGCTGCTGGACATCCAGCGGGGCATCAGCGAGGACAAGCACGGCTGGATGCACCGCCTGGGCTGAGCCGGTCCCTCCCGGACTCGCCTTCCGCTGAGCCGGTCCCTGCGGGCCTGCGCCTGGCGGCCTGCCTCTTCGGGCCTGCGCCTGCGGGGTCTGCGCCTGCGGGGTCTGCGCCTGCCGGGCCTGTGCCTGCCGGGCCTGTGCCTGCCGGGCCTGCCCCTCCGGGCCTGCCCCTCCGGGCCTGCGCCTGCCGGGCCTGCCCCTCCGGGCCTGCGCCTGCCGGCCTGCCCCTCCGGGCCTGCGCCTGCCGGCCTGCCCCTCCGGCCCTGCCCCTCCGGCCCCCGTCCGCTCCAACAAGCGGGCGGGGGCCGGTACTTCGTTCGACGCGTATCGCCTTCGCCGGGCGGGTATCCACTGAGTCCACGGGGGGAGCGTGTGCTGTCCCGTGTGCACACACGTCCGGGGGAGGAGTGCGGGTGAACGGGTCGCGGATATCGCGGGTGCGGTGGCTGGCACGGGCGTTACGCACCCCGCGCCGCCCGCAGGCCGCTGGTGGCCGGGATCAACGACAACGCGGACGCCTGGGCCGACCTGTGGGACGAGACGACCACGCTCGGCGCGGTGCCGTACTACCAGTTCGTGGAGCGTGACACCGGCCCGCAGGGCTACTTCGGGGTGCCGCTGGCCCGCGGCCACCAGATCTTCCGCGACGCCTACGCCCGCGTCTCAGGGCTCGCCCGCACCGTGCGCGGCCCGGTCATGTCGGCGATGCCCGGCAAGGTCTGCGTGGACGGGGTCGCCGAGGTGGCGGGCGAGAAGGTCTTCGTCCTGCACCTCATCCAGGCACGGAACCCTGACCTGGTCGACCGCCCCTTCTTCGCCGTGTACGACGAGAGCGCGACCTGGTTCACCGACCTGAAGCCCGCTTTCGGCGCGAGCCGGTTCCTGCCGGGCCTGGAGACGGGCTGAGCCGCGCGCCGCCTTCCGCTCTGTGATCTACGACGTTCCAGAAGGATTCGTCATGACCAATTCGCCGGCCCAGCCCGCGGCCACGGCTGCCTGGCTTCTCGTCGCAGTCCTGTTTTCCCTGGTCGTCGCCCTGTTGGCGATCCTGCTGAAGGTGAACGAGGGCGAGCGCCTGGGCGCGGCCCTGCCGTCGGCGGCCGTCGCCTTCGCCGGATCCATGGCACTGTGCGTGCCGACGCTCACCGCTGGGGGCCTGCTGTGACGCCGATCTCGGCCGCGGCGTGCTGTGAGCCGCCCGAGCCGTGGACTGTCTTCGGAGACAGCACCAGGTAGACCAGTCCGCCCACCGCCCCCGACAGCAGGAAGCTGCAGTCCACCCCGCCGGTCAGGGAGAGCAGGGGGCCCTCGTAGGAGGGGAGGGAGACCGCGAGGAGGCCGGTGAACGCGCCGAGGGTCCAGGACACGACGGCCTGGATGTTCCAGCCGGACCGGTACCAGTACACGCCGCCCTGGGAGCGGCGGTTGAAGACCTGGAGGGCGTCCGGGTCGTAGACGCCGCGGCAGCGGACGAAGCCGATCAGGGTGATGACAGCCCACGGGGTGCCGAGCGCGGTCAGCAGGAGGACGAAGGACGTCATCGCGGACTGCGCGTTCCAGGCGTAGTGGCCGGCGAAGACGCAGAGCATGGCGACGGCGGCGACCGTGTAGGTGGCCCGGGCGCGGGAGGCGCGGGGCAGGATCGCGTCGAGGTCGAGGCCCATGGAGTAGAGCATCAGGCCCGCGTTGCCGACCGAGCCCGCGGAGGCGGCCAGCAGCAACGGGACGAGATACCAGGTGGGCGACGCGGAGACCAGCGGCCCCGCGTAGTCGAGGGCCGCGTGGGCCGCGTACGCCGTGAAGGTGCCGAAGAGCTGGGGGACCAGGAGACCGAGGGTCAGTCCGAGCCAGGTCGCGTGCAGGACCGTGCGGGAGGAGTGGCGGGACGGGGAGATGTAGCGGGTGTAGTCGCCGAGCAGGGTGATGAACGCGATCGGGCCCGACAGGCCCGCCGCCACCGCCGCCAGCAGCCAGGTCGGCCAGAAGGAGCCGAGCAGATAGCCGCCGGTCCCCGGCAGCGCGGCGGTGGTGAAGTGCGGGGCGTACGCGATCACGCCGACGGCCAGCAGAGCCGTCATGCCGATCGCGAGGACCCGGGACATGGCCAGCAGCACGCGGTAGCCGTACACCGCGCCCGCAACCGTGGCGGCGGCCAGCAGCGCGTAGACGACGGCGTACGACACTCCGTTCGCCGGCAGTCCGAAGAGGCGGCCGAGCACGCTCACCATCACATCGCCGCCGATCCACACGGTCAGCGCGGTGTAGCCGAGGGCGAGGAGCAGTCCGACGACCGAACCGACCAGGCGTCCCCGGACGCCGAACTGGGCGCCGGAGGAGGTGGAGAGGTTGGTCGCGGTACGCAGTGACACGAGGGCCAGCGGCGCCGTCAGGGCCGTGCCGACCACCGTGCCCGCCACAATCGCGCTCACGGAGGCCCACCAGCCGAGGCCGAACGACGCCGGCAGCCAGCCGAAGATGATCACACCGAGGCACAGATTGGATCCCAGCAGGATCGAGACGAGGTCGCGCGGCCCGCTGGTGCGCTCCTCGTCCGGGATGGTGTCGACTCCGCGCTGTTCTATCGGCATGGCTGGTCTCCTTCGACGGCCGCCTGAGATGTTTGAGCGACGTTCAATGTCAGGCTTCGGCAGGTGAAAGTCAATGTTTCCGTTTCATGAATCCCCCGTTTAGAGTGGTACTCAAAAGCGAGGAAGGCAAGGAGGTGTCGTGGCGTGAGGCTGACCCCTACGGAGCGTGACCGGCTGCTGCTGTTCTCGGCGGCCGAACTGGCCCGGGCCCGCAAGGCCCGCGGTCTCAGGCTCAACGTGCCCGAGGCGACCGCCCTGATCGCCGACACGGTGTGCGAGGCGGCCCGTGACGGGGCCAGGCTGGCCGAGGCCATCGAGCGCGCCCGGTCCGTCCTAGGCCCGGGCGATGTGCTGCCGGGCGTCGCGGACGTCGTCACCGAGGTGCATGTCGAGGCGGTCTTCGACGACGGTTCGCGACTCGCGGTCGTCAGCGACCCCCTCGGCGGCGGGCTGGGCGATCAGGCCCCGGGCGCCCTGCTGCCGGGACCAGGCCACGCCGAGCCCGAGGCGGTCCTGCGGCTGCTCGTCACGAACACGGCCACCGTGCCTGTCTCCGTCACCTCCCACTTCCACTTCTTCGAGGCCAACCCGCGCCTCGACTTCGACCGCGCCGCGGCCTACGGGACGCGGCTCGCCGTGCCCGCCGGGTCCTCGGTCCGCTTCGGGCCGGGGGAGAGCGTCGAGGTCGGGCTCCTGCCGATCGGGGGCAAGCGGGTCGCGATCGGGTTCGCGGGGCTCGTCGACGGGCGGCTGGACGCGCCGGGGGCGAAGGAAGAGGCCCTGCGCAGGGCCGCCGCCTGCGGATATCTCGGAGCTGAGCTGTGAATCCGTACGAATACGCCGCCACCCACGGCCCCCGCGCCGGCGACCGCGTCCGCCTCGGCGACTCGGGGCTGGTGATCCGCATCGAGTCCGACGCACAGCGGCACGGTGACGAGTTCCTCGCCGGCTTCGGCAAGACCGCGCGCGACGGACTGCACCTCAAGGCCGCCGCCGTCCGTGAGACCTGCGACGTCGTCATCAGCAACGTCGTCGTGATCGACGCCGTCCAGGGCATTCGCAAGGTCTCCATCGGCATCCGCGAGGGGCGGATCTGCTCGATCGGGCGGGCCGGGAACCCCGACACCCTCGACGGCGTCGACGTCGTGGTCGGCACGGGCACGTCCATCGTGTCCGGGGAGGGGCTCATCGCCACCGCCGGAGCCGTCGACACGCACGTCCATCTGCTCTCGCCGCGCATCATGGAGGCCTCGCTCGCCTCCGGTGTGACGACGATCATCGGCCAGGAGTTCGGCCCGGTGTGGGGCGTGGGCGTCAACTCCCCCTGGGCACTGCGCCACGCCTTCAGCGCCTTCGACGCCTGGCCGGTCAACATCGGCTTCCTGGGCCGGGGTTCGTCCTCCTCCGACGCGCCGCTGATCGAGGCCCTCGCCGAGGGCGGAGCGAGCGGCTTCAAGGTCCACGAGGACATGGGCGCCCACACCCGCGCCCTCGACACGGCGCTCCGGGTCGCCGAGGAGCACGACGTCCAGGTCGCCCTGCACAGCGACGGCTTGAACGAGTGTCTGTCCGTCGAGGACACACTGCGGGTCCTCGAGGGCCGCACCATCCACGCCTTCCACATCGAGGGGTGCGGCGGCGGGCACGTACCCAACGTCCTGAAAATGGCCGGAGTCCCGAACGTCATCGGCTCCTCCACCAATCCCACCCTGCCCTTCGGCCGGGACGCGGTCGCCGAGCACTACGGGATGATCGTCTCCGTCCACGACCTGAAGACGGACCTGCCCGGCGACGCCGCCATGGCCCGCGACCGGATCCGGGCCGGGACCATGGGCGCCGAGGACGTGCTGCACGACCTCGGCGCGATCGGGATCACCTCCTCGGACGCACAGGGCATGGGCCGCGCGGGCGAGACCGTACGCCGGACCTTCGCGATGGCCGGAAAGATGAAGGCCGAGTTCGGCGCCCCCGAGGAGCACGACAATGAACGCGTCCTGCGCTACATGGCCAAGCTGACCATCAACCCCGCCATCGCACACGGCCTCGCGCACGAGGTCGGATCCATCGAGGCCGGCAAACTCGCCGACATCGTGCTGTGGCGGCCCGAGTACTTCGGCGCCAAGCCGCAGCTCGTGCTGAAGTCGGGTTTCCCGGCGTACGGGGTCGTCGGAGATCCCAACGCGGCCACCGACACCTGCGAACCCCTCGTCCTGGGGCCCCAGTTCGGAGCGCACGGGGCGACGCCCGCCGAGATCTCGGTGGCCTTCGTGGCGCAGGCCGCCCTCGACCAGGGCGGCGACACGATGCCGACCCGCCGTCGCCGGGTCGCCGTGCGCGGCACGCGCGGCATCGGACCGGCCGACCTGCGCCTCAACTCCCGTACGGGAGCGGTGGACGTCGACCAGCGCACCGGCCTGGTCACCCTCGACGGCGACCCGATCCGTTCCGAGCCCGCCGACTCCGTATCCCTCAACCGCCTGTACTTCCTGTGAGGACCCCCCGCATGAACACCCCCGCCGCCGACGGCTTCCGCATGCCCGCCGAGTGGACCCCCCACGAGCGCACCTGGATGGCGTGGCCGGGCCCCAACCCCACCTTCGACAACCCGGACGACCTCGCCGAGTCGCGGGCGGCGTGGGCGGCGGTGGCCCGTGCGGTGCGCCGCTTCGAACCGGTCACGGTGGTGTGCGGTCCGGGGCAGTCCCGGGAGGCCTCCGCGCTCCTCGGCCCCGGCATCGACACCGTCGAACGGGAACTCGACGACGCCTGGATGCGCGACATCGGCCCCACCTTCCTCACCAACTCGAACGGCGAACTCGCCGCCGTTGACTGGACGTTCAACGGCTGGGGCGCCCAGGACTGGGCCCGCTGGGAGCACGACTCCAAGATCGGCGCGTACGTCTCGGACCTCGCGGGCGCGAAGACGTACGCCTCCAAGCTGGTCAACGAGGGCGGAGCGATCCACGTCGACGGCGAAGGGACGGTGCTGCTCACGGAGACCGTGCAGCTCGGCCCCGAGCGCAATCCGGACTGGACCCGCGAGCAGGTCGAGGCGGAGATCCACGCCCAGCTCGGCACCCGCAAGGCGATCTGGCTGCCGCGCGGCCTGACCGGCGACTATCCGCCCTACGGCTTCGGCACGCTGGGCCATGTCGACATCGTCGCCGCCTTCGCCCGCCCCGGTGTGATCGTCGCGCACTCCCAGCAGGACCCGGCGCACCCCGACCACGAGGTAAGCGAGGAGATCATCGGGCTGCTGAAGGCGCAGACCGACGCGCGGGGCCGCCGTATCGAGGTCGTCGAGGTGCCCGCCCCGACCGCCCTGGAGGCCGACGGCCACTGGGCCGACTACTCCTACATCAACCACTACCTCTGCAACGGCGGTGTGGTGCTGTGCGGCTTCGACGACCCGCGCGACGAGATCGCGGCGGGCATCTTCCGCCGGCTGTTCCCGGAGCGGACGGTGACGCTGGTGGACGCACGTACGATCTTTGCGGGTGGGGGAGGCATTCACTGCATCACCCAGCAGCAGCCGAAGATCTAGGGAGTCGGGCGATGGCCGGTGCGCGCAAGCACGCGCCCCCGCGGGAGGACGTACTCGCCGCCGCCATGAACATGATCGCCGAACGCGGTCTGGAGAAGCTCACCATGGCGGCGCTCGGCCGCGAGGTCGGCATGAGCAGTGGCCATCTCCTCTACTACTTCCGCTCCAAGGACGAGCTGCTGCTGCGCACCCTGGAGTGGAGTGAGGGCCGCCTCGGTGCCGAGCGCGGCCGACTGCTGGCCGCGCGGGGAACCGCCCGCGAGCGGCTCGACGCGTACGTCGACCTGTACGTCCCCGACGGCCACCGCGACCCGCACTGGACGCTGTGGCTGGAGGTCTGGAACCGCTCGCAGAACGCCGACGAGGACGCCCGGGAGCGGCAGGTCGCCATCGAGGGCGCATGGCACCGGGACCTGGTGGCGCTGCTCGCCGAGGGCGTGTCGCGCGGCGAGTTCCGCACCGTCGACCCGGACCGCTTCGCCGCCCGGCTGCGCGCCCTGCTCGACGGATTCTCCATCCATGTCGCGATCGGCCTGCGGGGTACCGACCGCGGCCAGACCCTCTCGCACGTACGGGAGTTCCTGGACGACTCGCTCGGCTGACCGGCGTGCGCGGACTGTTGATCAGCGGTCCGGGTTGTACGTAATCGGGCGCATTGACCCGAGGTGCGTGGTGCGATTGCATCCCAGGGGGGACGGCCCGGCGGGCACGGTGTCCCTGACCAACGGCCGGGCGGTCTCCTCCTCGACTGCCATGAACCTCGTCCCCGGCGACGCCGACGGAGTCTCCGACGTGTTCGTCGACCACATTCGCTGACCATCAGCGAGGGGAACACATCGCGTACGCGGGCACGCGGGTCGCACTCGCCGCCGTCCTCGTCGCCGCCAACGCGGCGCTTACGGGAACGGGAGCGAGCGCCGCAGCGGAGAGGTCGCGGTGTCCGGTGACACCAACGGGCACGCGGACGGGTTCGTACGCCACCTGGGTCGAGGGAGGGAGTAGCCCGCTGTTCGCATCCTGAGACGCCCCGTGAGCATGGGGCCGGTATGTGCCAGACTGCCCCCGTGCTCTCGTTCGCCATGATTATTGGCAGCAGGCGCGCCGGTCCGCAGTGACCGCCACGTACCACCACGTACGGGCGGACACCGTCGTCCTCGACCCGCGCGCAGACCTCTCGCACCCGCGAGAGGTTTTTCGTTTTCCTGGCCCACCCCAAGCCGGGAAGGGAGCGCGAGGGACCATGGAGGAACGGTGGAGCCGGTCATTCCGGTAGACCGAGATCCAACATCAGGAGCCAGAGACCATGACGGAAACCAGCGAACTCGACGATTCGTTCCACGTCTTCGACACGACCCTGCGCGACGGCGCGCAGCGTGAGGGCATCAACCTCACGGTGGCGGACAAGCTGGCCATCGCACGGCACCTGGACGACTTCGGGGTGGGCTTCATCGAGGGAGGGTGGCCGGGCGCCAACCCGCGCGACACCGAGTTCTTCGCCCGCGCCCAGCAGGAGATCGACTTCAAGCACGCCACGCTCGTCGCCTTCGGCTCCACCCGTCGCGCGAACGCCAAGGCTTCCGAGGATCCGCAGGTCAAGGCGCTGCTCGACTCCGGCGCCCAGGTGATCACGCTGGTCGCCAAGTCCCACGACCGGCATGTCGAGCTGGCCCTGCGCACCACGCTGGACGAGAACCTGGAGATGGTCCGTGACACCGTCTCCCACCTGCGCTCGCAGGGCCGCCGGGTCTTCGTCGACTGCGAGCACTTCTTCGACGGCTACCGCGCGAACCCCGAGTACGCGAAGGCCGTCGTCCGCGCTGCCGCGGAGGCCGGCGCGGACGTCGTCGTCCT
Source organism: Streptomyces sp. NPDC048415 (assembly GCF_040651675.1). Taxonomy (NCBI): domain Bacteria; kingdom Bacillati; phylum Actinomycetota; class Actinomycetes; order Kitasatosporales; family Streptomycetaceae; genus Streptomyces; species Streptomyces sp. NPDC048415. The sequence continues at coordinate 25,030 of NZ_JBEZKJ010000030.1, forward strand.
GTGCGACACCAACGGCGGCATGCTCCCGGCCCAGGTCCAGGCCGTGGTGGCCACCGTCCTCGCCGACACCGGTGCCCGGCTCGGCATCCACGCCCAGGACGACACGGGCTGCGCGGTCGCCAACACGCTGGCCGCCGTCGACGCCGGCGCCACCCACGTCCAGTGCACGGCGAACGGCTACGGCGAGCGGGTCGGCAACTCCAACCTGTTCCCGGTAGTGGCGGCCCTGGAACTGAAGTACGGCAAGAAGGTGCTCCCCGAGGGCGCCCTGCGCGAGATGACCCGTATCTCCCACGCGATCGCCGAGGTGGTGAACCTCACCCCCGCCACCCACCAGCCGTACGTCGGTGTCTCGGCCTTCGCCCACAAGGGCGGCCTGCACGCTTCCGCGATCAAGGTCGACCCGGCGCTGTACCAGCACATCGAACCCGAGCAGGTCGGCAACACCATGCGGATGCTGGTGTCCGACATGGCGGGCCGCGCCTCCATCGAGCTCAAGGGCAAGGAGCTCGGCATCGACATCAGCGGCGACCGCGAGCTGGTCGGCCGGGTCGTCGAGCGGGTCAAGGAGCGCGAACTCAAGGGCTACACGTTCGAGGCGGCGGACGCGTCCTTCGAACTCCTGCTCCGCGCGGAGGCCGAGGGCAAGGCCCGCAGGTACTTCGAGGTCGAGTCCTGGCGGGCCATCGTCGAGGACCGCCCCGACGGCACCCACGCCAACGAGGCCACGGTCAAGCTCTTCGCCAAGGGCGAGCGGATCGTCGCCACCGCCGAGGGCAACGGTCCGGTCAACGCCCTCGACCGTGCCCTGCGCGTCGCCCTGGAGAAGATCTACCCCCAGCTCGCCAAGCTGGAGCTCGTCGACTACAAGGTCCGCATCCTCGAGGGCAAGCACGGCACGTCCTCCGTGACCCGCGTCCTCATCTCCACGTCCGACGGCGCGGCCGAGTGGTCCACGGTCGGCGTCGCCGAGAACGTCATCGCCGCGTCCTGGCAGGCACTGGAGGACGCGTACACGTACGGACTGCTGCGGGCCGGGGTGGAGCCCGCGGCGTAAGCTCCGCCGCTCAGCACGAGTCCTCGGCGAGTTTCTCGAACTCGCCGAGGCTCATGGCCCGGCCGTCGGCCCCGACCTGGCCGGGCGAGGCCAGGCCAGGCCGGCTGTGGTGAAGCCTGGCCCCCTCGGCCGGGCCTAGCCCAGCCGCCACTTCTGGTTGGCGGCGCCCGTGCAGGACCAGATCTGCGCCCGTGCCCCGTTCGCGGACGAGTTGTCCGCCACGTCGAGGCACTTGTTGGCAGCGGTATTGACCACGTCCCCGGTCGAAGAGTTGTACGACCAGCGTTGTGCGCCCGTACCGTTGCAGTCGTAGAGCTGGACCTTCGCGCCGTCGGCGGTCGACGCGGAGGTGACGTCCAGGCACTTTCCGAGGGACTGGACCGAGCCGTCGGCCTTCACCGTCCACCTCTGCGCCGTGGACCCGTTGCAGTCGTAGAGCTGAACGGCCGTCCCGTTGGTGCTCGAACCACCCGCCACATCAAGGCACTTGCCGGCGAGCCCGACGAAGGCCCCCGACTGGTCGCCGCCACCGGACTGCGTGCCCGACCACGTGAACGTGGCGGACGTCTTGCCGGGCAGCGAGTAAGTCGCGTGCTGGCCACCCCAGTTGATGGTCACCGTCTTCGCGGACGACGCGTCGTTGTACGCGATCAGCGCCTTCGATCCGTCCGGGTTGCGCCACGCGACGTTCGGCACGGAGGTGCTGGCCGTGGAAGCGATCCGCTGCGCCCCCGGCCGTACGAACTTCGTCAGGTGCCCCATCGTGTAGTACTCGACCGTGTAGTCGACCGTCCCGCTCGCACCGTCCCCGTTGTGCACCGTGATCAGGCCGGTGCACGTCCCGCAACCGCCGTTGTGCGGCCCCATGTTCTGGTCCACCGCCAGCGACCACTTCGTCACCGACTTCGCCCAGTTGCGGGTGTAGTCCACGATGTTGAGCATGTCCTCGCGCTGCTGGTTGGCGATCCAGGTGCCACCGGAGTGCTCGGTGCCGAAAGCGTCGAGAGCGGGGTACTGGTTGTGCACGCTCGTCTGCTTGGTCACATCGCCGCCGTACCCGTGCCACGCGATGCCGCCGAAGTTCGGGTGCGAGCGGACCGCCGCGTCGTCGACGGTCTGGGCGGCGTACGAGTCGTACACGTCCCAGTTCCAGTCGTGGGCGAGGACCTTCGTGGACAGCCCCGCCGCCTGCAGCTTCGGCAGCAGTTCGCTCTTCGTGAAGTAGGCGAGCCCCGACGCGTTCCAGCTCATCGACGGATACCCCGAGCAGCAGGTCGGCTCGTTCTGCGTGGTGACGTAGGAGACCGGCACGCCCTGGTCGCGGTAGGCCTGGAGGTACTTCACGAAGTACGACGCGTATGCCCCGTAGTTCTCCGACTTCAGCCAGCCGCCGTTGAGCTGCCCGCTGTCCTTCATCCAGGCCGGAGCCGTCCACGGCGAGGCCATCACCGTCAGGGAGGGATTGAGCTGGAGCGCCTGTTTCGTCAGCGGCACCACATCCGCCAGGTCGTGGGCGATCGAGAACTGTGTGAGGTTCGGGTCGGTCTGGCCCGAGGGTACGTCGTCGTACGTGTACCCGTACCGCGCGAGGTCCGACGCGCCCATCGGATTGCGCAGGAACGACAGCCCGATTCCGTCCGTCGGCGAGAACAGCTTCCGCATCGTGGCGTCCCGGGTGGCCCCCGACAGCGCGCCGCTGCTGTTCATCAGCCAGGCGGCCGTGTCGGTGAAGGAGGCGCCGCCGCCGGTGAACGTCTGGTAGCGGGTGTTCTCGTCGATGGTGATGTTGTCGCCGCTTCCGCCGCTGCCCGACTGGAAGGCGAACGGCGTCTGCGCTTGGAGCCCGCGCACGACATGACGGCCGCCGCTGTCGTCCGTCGTGGTGAGCCAGGCGGTGACCTGCTCGCCGGCCGCGTGCGCGGGCGTGGCCGCCGTGAATCCGGCGGTGGTGAGCAGTCCGGCGAGGATCAGCCGGACCGCCCGGGTGGACCGCGTGGATCTGGTGGATCTCCTCATGGAGCGCCGCCCTTCTGGAGGTGGGGGTGGGGAGGCGTGTGCGGCGTGAGTAAATGACGGCTTGGGAGACCCGTCAAGGGGTTGCGCGTTCAGACTTTGAAGTGACAACCCTCCGGATCCGGCCGCGACTTGGGTCTGTACCGGTTCTGACGTGAAGCCTTGACGGGTTCGCGTGCCGACAGTTAACTCACGGCGTGATCTAAGTCGTAAGTGAACTACGAGAGCCGAGGGAAGGTCCATGCGAAGAACCGCCCTGCTCGCCTCCGCCGCCTTGCTGACCGGACTGCTGCCGCTGGCCTCGGCCGGATCCGTCGCCGCGGCCGGCGATCCCGCCCCCGTCCCGGTCGACCGCTTCGAGGGCGAGGTGCCCTTCGCGAACCAGCCCGCCGACGGCATCTTCACCTGGGGCAGCGACGCCGACGACCCGCCCCGACTCGCCCTGACCGCACGGTCCGACGCCCCCGAGGGCGCGAAGGTCCTCACCGGCGACTACGACATCAGCGGCTACGGCGGCTTCACCCATGACTTCGCCTCCGGCGAGCCCGCCCACGACTGGTCGGCCCACCAGGGCATCCGCTTCTGGTGGGAGGGCCGCGACACCGCCAAGAAAGTCAGCTTCGAGATCAAGGACGGCGGCGCGAACGGCGAGGCCTCCGAGCTGTGGACGACCTCCTTCACGGACGACTGGACCGGCTGGAAACAGGTCGAGATCCCCTTCACCGACTTCACTTATCGCACGGACTACCAGCCCGTCGGCGGCATCGACCAGGTCCTCGGCCTCACCCAGATGTGGGGGTACGCCCTCACGCTCCCGGTCGGCGTCAAGGGCCAGTTCGCCATGGACGACGTCGAGTTGTACGGCAAGGCGGACCAGTCCCTGCGGGCCTCCGTCACCACCGACTCGGCCGTCCACACGGTGAAGGAGGGCGGCACGGCCGACGTGAAGCTCTCCGTCGCCACGACCGGCTCCGCCCCGATCGACGAGCCGGTGACCGTCGCGTACGAGAGCGCGGGCGGCACCGCCGAGCCCGGCAAGGACTACACCCCGGTCAAGGGCGAGATCACCTTCCCGGCGGGTACGGCGTCCGGCACCTCGCGCACGATCCAGGTGACCGCTCTGAAGGACAAGGCCGCGGAGTCCGCCGAGACGATCCCCCTCAAGCTCACGGTCACCGGTGCGAAGGCTCCCGCCGAGACCCCGCAGGTGGTCATCGACGCGCACGGACTCCCGTACCTGGATGCGAAGTTGCCCGTGAAGAAGCGGGTCGCCGACCTGGTGTCCCGGATGTCCCTGGAGGAGAAGGCCGGGCAGATGACCCAGGCCGAGCGCGGCGCGCTCACCGCCCAGGGCGACATCGCGACGTACGACCTCGGCTCACTGCTGTCGGGAGGCGGCTCGACGCCGACGCCCAACACCCCCGGGGCATGGGCGAAGATGATCGACGCCTTCCAACTCCGGGCACAGGCAACACGGTTCCAGATCCCGCTGATCTACGGCGTGGACGCGGTGCACGGCCACAACAACCTCACCGGCTCGACGATCATGCCGCACAACATCGGCATCGGCGCGACCCGCGATCCCCAACTCGCCGAGAGGACGGGCGCGGTGACGGCCTCGGAGGTCCGCGCCACCGGCATCCCGTGGGACTTCGCGCCCTGCCTGTGCGTGACCCGCGACGAACGCTGGGGCCGCTCCTACGAGTCCTTCGGTGAGGACCCTGCCCTCGTCAAGTCCATGGAGACGATCATCCAGGGCCTGCAAGGCGCCGCCAACGGCAAGGACTTGAAGGACAACGACAAGGTGCTGGCCACCGCCAAGCACTTCGCCGGCGACGGCGGTACGGAGTACGGCTCGTCCACGACGGGCTCGTACACCATCGACCAGGGCGTCACGAAGGTCACCCGGCAGCAGCTGGAAGCGATCCACCTCTCCCCGTACCAGACGGCGGTGGACCGCGGCATCGGCTCGGTCATGCCGTCCTACTCCTCGCTCGACATCCTCGGTGACGGACAGGGCCCGGTGAAGATGCACGCCCGCGCCGACATGATCAACGGCGTGCTCAAGGACCGCATGGGCTTCGACGGCTTCGTCATCAGCGACTGGGCGGCCATCGACCAGATCCCCGGCGACTACGCCTCCGACGTCCGTACGTCCGTCAACGCGGGCCTCGACATGATCATGGTCCCGTACGCGTACAAGGACTTCCGCACCACACTCATCGACGAGGTGAAGGCGGGCCGCGTCAGCGAGAAGCGCGTGGACGACGCTGTATCGCGCATCCTCACGCAGAAGTTCAAGCTGGGCCTCTTCGAGAAGCCGTACGCGGACACCAGCGGCGCGTCGGGGATCGGTTCGCCCGCGCACCGGGCGGTGGCCCGCCAGGCGGCGGCCGAATCCCAGGTCCTGCTGAAGAACGCGGACGCCGTGCTGCCACTGAAGAAGTCGCAGAAGGTGTACGTCGCCGGTTCGAACGCCGACGACATCGGCAACCAGACGGGTGGCTGGACGATCACCTGGCAGGGTTCGTCGGGCCACATCACGGACGGCACGACGATCCTGGACGGGATGCGACGCGCCGGCGGTGACGTCACCTACTCGAAGGACGCCTCGGCGCCCACCAGCGGTTACGACGTCGGCGTGGTCGTCGTCGGCGAGAGCCCGTACGCCGAGGGCGTCGGTGACGTCGGCAACGGCAACGACCTGGAGCTGACCGCGGCGGACAAGGCCGCCGTCGACAAGGTGTGCGCGGCCATGAAGTGCGCCGTACTGATCGTCTCCGGCCGCCCGCAACTCATCGGCGACCGCCTCGGTGACATCGACGCGCTCGTGGCCTCCTGGCTGCCCGGTACAGAGGGCGACGGCGTCGCGGACGTGCTGTATGGGAAGCGGCCCTTCACCGGCCAACTCCCCGTCACCTGGCCCAGGTCGGAGTCCCAGCTGCCGATCAACGTCGGTGACACGGCCTACGATCCGCAGTTCCCCTACGGCTGGGGCCTGACGACCCTGACGAAGGTACCGTCCGGCGGCACGGCGGCCCTGAGGGCCCTCGCCCTCGTGGCCGGGGCGGCGGAGAAGTCCGGCGCGGACGAGATCGCCCGCACGGCCGTGACGAAGGCCCGCCTTCTGGTCCAGCAGAGGATCGGCTCGTCGATCACGGCGGCGACCGCGAAGCCCTTCGCCGACGCCGACCATCTCCTCCTGACGGGCCGTTACGCCGGCGCGGTGGCGAAGCTGAGGGAGGCGTACGGGGCTGGGTGAGGGGTTTCTTCGCCCCCTCCGCCCCTGCCCGTCCCGTACCTGGGGGCTCCGCCCCCAGACCCCCGCTGCGAGCGCTCCGCGCTCGTCCTCAAACGCCGGACGGGCTAAGAATCAGCCCCTCCGGCGGTTGAGGAGCGGGCCTGGGGCGGAGCCCCACGTTGGGCGGGCAGGGGCGGGCGGGGCGGGGGGGGCGAAAACGCTCTCCGCCCCGCCCCGCCTCCCACCGGCTCCGATGCCCGGTTTCACCCACCTTCAGGTAGCTTCGAAGACATGAAGCCCGCACGCGCCCGAGGGCTCCCCGGCCTCCTGGTCGCCCTGACACTCGCCGCCCTGGCGGTCCTGTCACCGGCGCCCAGCGCCCACGCGTCAACCGACGTAGGCACCGTCGCGGCAGCGCTACGCAAGAGCCCGGTCTACGTGGACCCGGCCGCCTCCGCCCAGCTCTCCGCGACGGACGCCGCCTCCCTCGCCAAGAAGATCGAAAAGGCGGACAAGCCCCTCTTCGTCGCCGTCCTGCCCGCCGGCTTCCCCACCCAGAACCTCTTCCAGAACCTGCGCACCTCCACCGGCATCACCGGCCTGTACGCCATCAGGCTCGGCGACCGTTTCGACGCGCGGGCCGACTCCTCGGTGATGCCGCGCACCGCGGTGGGCAATCTCGTCAGCAGCGTCCAGGGCGAGGGCGCGAAGGCCCAGCTGAACGATTTCACCGACCGCGCGCTCACCAACATCAGCGGCTCGGCGCCCGCGAGTTGGAGCGGCGGCGGCTCGGGCAGCGGCGGTGTCTCCACGGGCGCGCTGATCACGGTCGGCGCGGTGGTCGTGGCGGGCGGCGCGGGCGCGTACACGCTTGTGCGCCGTAACCGCCGCCGCAAGGACGAGGAGCAACAGGCGGCACTCGACAGACTCCGCGTGGTCGTGGACGAGGACATCACGGCCTTCGGCGAGGAACTCGACCGGCTCGACTTCCACCCCGCGGAGGCGGGTGCGGACGACGCGATGCGCGCGGACTACGAACGCGCGCTGGACGCCTACGAGCAGGCGAAGTCCTCCATGGCCGCGGCCCGTCGCCCCGAGGACGTACGCCCGGTCACGGAGTCCTTGGAGGACGGCCGCTTCTCACTGGCGATGCTCGCCGCCCGCCGCGAGGGCCGCCCGCTCCCCGAGCGCCGTGCGCCCTGCTTCTTCGACCCGCGGCACGGCCCGTCCGTCGCCGACGCCACCTGGACGCCCGCCGGCGGCGCTCCCCGCGAGGTCCCGGTCTGCGCGGCGGACCGGGCCCGCCTCGCCGACGGCGCCGACCCGGCGGTCCGCGAGGTCGACACCGACTACGGCCGCCGCCCGTACTGGGACGCGGGCCCGGCGTACGGCCCCTGGGCGGGCGGCTACTTCGGCGGCGGCCTGCTGCCCGGCCTGCTCGTCGGCACGATGCTCGGCAGCATGATGTCCAGCCCCTCGTACGCCTCCGACTACGGCTCCGGATACGGCGACTTCGGCGGCGGTTACGACGGCGGGGACGTCTCCGGCGCCGACTTCGACCCCGGCGACTTCGGCGGCGGCTTCGGGGACGGCGGGGGCGGCGACTTCGGCGGGGGAGGGGACTTCGGCGGGGGTTTCTGAAGCATCAGGATCCACGCAACCGCCGGGACCGCACCGAACCGTCACCCGAACGCCGCGACGTTCCGCTCCGCCCACTGCGCGAACGTACGGGCCGAGCGGCCGAGGACCCGCTCGACGTCCGGGCTCACCCGCTGCTCGGCGGCCTTCGGTGCGCCCAGGATGTCAAGGGTGCCCTCCACCACCGGCTCGGGCATGAAGCGCAGCATCTGCGCCCTGGCCTCCTGACGGGTCTGCTCGACGAACCGCACCGGTTCACCCAGCGCGTCACCGATCGCGGACGCCTGCTGCCGAGGTGAGACCGGCGCCGGACCGGTCAGCTCGTAGGCCCTGCCGACATGGCCGGAGTCCCGCAACGCCACCGCGGCCACCTCGGCGATGTCGTGCGGATCGACGGTCGGCAGCGCGACATCGCCGAACGGCGCGGAGATCGTCCGTTGCGTGCGGACCGTCTCGGCCCAGGCGAGCGTGTTGGAGTGAAAACCTCCCGGTCGCAGCAGCGTCCACTCCAGGTCCGAGCGGGTGACGGTGTCCTCCAGGGCCGAGGGATGGCGTCCCGTGACCACGCCCTGGGAGGACAGCAGGACGACCCGGCGGATCCCGCCCGCCCGTGCGACGTCGAGGACGTCACCGACGCTGCCACCGGCCGACAGGAAGTCGCCCGACGTCAGCAGGAAGAGCGCCTCGGCCCCGTCCAGCGCTGGCTTGAGGCTCCCCGGATCGCTCAGGTCGGCCCGGACGTGCCGCACTCCCGTCGGAATGTCCGGCGCCGCTGCCCCGCGCGAGACCGCCGTCACCCGCTCGCCCGCCTCGGCCAGCGCCCGCACGAGCGGCTGCCCGACATTGCCCGTAGCGCCCGTCACCACGATCATGATCGCTCCCCTGTGTCACGTTTCCTTGTGGACAAAAAGAAAGCTACAGGCGCATGCATAGTAGGTACCTAGAGGAAAGTAATGGAGAGGAAGGCTCATCGTGACCGACGCCACACTCGCGCCGCGCGGCGCCGTCGAGGTCGACCCGGAAGTGGCCTGCCCGATCGCCCCGGTCGTCGACATCGTCTTCAGCCGCTGGACCACGCCCATCCTCTGGGCGCTGAACGAATACGGCCGGCAGCGCTTCGTGGAGCTGGAACGCCGTATCACCAAGATCACCCCCAAGGTGCTGACCCAGCGGCTGCGCCAGCTGGAACGCGACGGGCTGGTCGTGCGCACGTACCACCCCGAGGTCCCGCCGCGCGTGGAGTACGAGATCAGCGAACTGGGCCGCAGCCTGGCCCCCCTCTTCGCGACCCTCACCGAGTGGGCGGCGGTCAACCTGGACAAGGTCGACGAGGCGCGAGTCGAGTACGACGCCAGGTGAGGCCGGGCAGAAGGCCGGCATGGTGATCTCCACTGGTGCCGAGCAGGTCGCCGCCGCGGTGGACGCCCGCAGGAACGGCGGATTCGCCCTGGTCGCCCTCGACGGCATGGGCGGTTCCGGCAAGTCGACCCTGGCCGCGGCCCTGGGCGGGCTTCGCGGTGCCGAGGTGGTGCACGGCGACGACTTCTACCGCCCGATGGACTGCGCGGAGCGCGCCCGGCTGAGTCCCGCGGAGGGTTACCGCTGCTACTTCGACTGGCAGCGCCTGCGCGAGGAGGTGCTCGCCCCGCTCGCCGCCGGCCTCGACGCTGCCTACCGGCGCTACGACTGGGAGCGAGGGGAGCCGGCGCCGAACGAGAGCCACGTCGTGTCCCGCTCCGGCGTCATCGTGGTCGAGGGGCGTCTACACCGCCCGCCCCGAACTCGCCCACCTACTACGACCTGGTGGTCTACGTGGACCCTCCTCGGGAGGAATCCCTGCGCCGACTCCGCGAACGCGACGACGCGGGGCGATTCCGGGTGTGCCGCTTGCCGGATCCGGATCCGGACATGCCGAAGCGCCCGCCCTCCGGTACGGGGAGTCGGAGGGCGCGCGCGCTTCAGTCGGGGCGTAAGGGTGTCAGCCGGTCAGTCGGGACGTAAGGGCGTCAGCCGGCGTTCTTGATCGCCGAGATGTCGAAGTTCAGCTTGATCTTGTCGGAGACGAGGACGCCGCCGGTCTCCAGCGCCGCGTTCCAGGTGATGCCCCACTCGGAACGCAGGATCTCGGCCTTGCCCTCGAAGCCCACGCGCTCGTTGCCGAACGGGTCCTTCGCGGCGCCGTTGAACTCCAGGTCGATGCTGAGCGGCTTGGTCGTGCCGAGGATCTCCAGGTCGCCGGTGATCCGGTAGTCGTCGCCGCCCAGGGCCTCCGCCTTGGTGGACCGGAAGGTCATCATCGGGAACTCGTCGATCTTGAAGAAGTCGGCGCTCTTGAGGTGGCCGTCGCGGTCGGCGGACCCGGTGTCGATGCTCTCCATCTTGATGTCGAGGGACGCCGTCGACTTGGAGGGGTCGGTGCCGTCCAGGTGCAGCGTGCCCGCGACGTCGTTGAACTTGCCCTTGACGTTCGTCACCATCGCGTGGCGCGCGACGAAGCCGATCGTCGTGTGTGCGGGGTCGATCGTGTAGTCGCCGGTCAGCGCGGCCAGGTCGGGGTTGACGGCGGCGGGCGCCGCAGCGGCGGAGGACTCGGTCGTGTCGGTGGTGTTCTTGCGGCCGAAGATGCCCATGGCGTGCTCCTAGGGGGACGGGTCGCGGCTTCCTTGCCGAAGCCGCGCTGCGAAGCTGTTGAATCTTCAACGATGCTAACAAGGAGCACCGTAGCGCTATTCCGTTCAAGTTTCAACATCATCCGTAGCGTGTCTACGACGTTACGGTGGGTTCATCTGTACCGCCCTCTGGCGGACGCGCGTAGAGCTCGGGCACCATCTCCCTGCACCACCTGCACAGCTGCCCCGTAGGAAGCACGCTAGTCCGCAGGAAGGGTCCCCATGAAGCTCCGCTCCGCCGCGACCGCCCTCGCCCTCGTCGTCGCCCCCGGCCTCGCCGTCGTCGGCACCGCCACCGACGCCTTCGCCGTCACCAAGATCAGTCACGCCACGGCGACCTCGATGTTCCGCGAGGTCGGCATCACCTGGTCCTCGTCCGGCAACTGCTCCGACCGCAACAACCCCACGTGTACGTCCTTCGAGCAGCTCAACCTCGCCACCGCTCAGGGCGCCCAGACGCTCAAGCGGGCCGGCGGGTGCGCCCTGAACATCACCGGCGGCACCGAGACCGGCCACGCGAGCGGCACGTACTCGCACTGGAACGGCTACAAGCTCGACTACGCCAAGAACACCTGCGTCACCGGCTACATCAAGAACAACTTCACCTACATAGGCCTGCGCGGCGACGGCGCCCCGCAGTACAAGTCCGGCTCCGGCAACATCTACGCCGACGAGGGCAGCCACTGGGACGTCCTCTACTACAACTGCGGCGGCTGCTAGGCATGCCGTCCACCCGGCGCGCCTTCCTGCTCGCGGCCGCCCTGGTGGCGGCCGCGGCACCCCCCGCGGACGCCGCCGACGCGTACGCCGCCCTCCGGAAGCGCTGGCTCACTCTCGCCCTGGGTGCCGACTACGACCCCACGGTCGAGCTGTACGCCTCCCGCCTCCGTGAGACCGGCGAACTCGCCCGAGCCCTCAGCGCGACCATGGCCCCGACCGCCGTCTCCCTCTGGCCGGGCCACCCCTTCGACCCGCCCTCGGGCATCACCCAGAGCTACAGCAGGTTGTGGACGATGACCCAGGCGTACGTCCAGGAGGGCACCGGCTCGACCGGGGACGAGTCCCTCCTCACCGCCGTGATCAGCGGCCTCGACCATCTCTCCGCCACGGTCTACAACCCCTCCATCACCCGTTACGGCAACTGGTGGGAGTGGCAGATCGGCAGCCCCCGTCTCCTGTTGGACATCGTGGCGGCCCTGTACGACCACCTCACCGACAGGCGAACCGCCGCCGCCTGCGCCGCCGTCGACCACTTCATCCCCGACGCCATGCTCCGTGACTACTCCGGCACCTCCACCGGCGCCAACCGCGTCGACCTGTGCCGGTCCGTCGCGCTGCGGGGCATCCTCGGCCGGGCGCCCGACAGGATCGCGCTCGCCCGGGACGCGCTCTCGCCCGTCTTCCCGTATGTGACGACGGGGGACGGGCTGTACGCGGACGGCTCGTTCGTGCAGCACACCTGGGTCGCGTACTCGGGGACGTACGGGCAGGTCATGCTGGACGGACTCGGGCGGCTGTTCGCGCTGCTCGCCGGGTCCGCCTGGGAGGTGACCGACCCGAACCGGCAGATCGTCCTCGACAGCGTGGAGGGCGCGTACGCGCCCCTCCTGCACGACGGTCTGGTGATGGACAGTGTCAACGGGCGGGCCATCAGCCGGGGTTACCTGAAGAGCGACGACCTGCACGTGCTGCGCGGCGACCACTTCCACGGGCAGGGGCTGATCGCCGCGATCGCGCTGCTGGCCGAGGGGGCGAGCGCGCCGGAGCGGCAGCGTTGGCACGGGCTGATCAAGGGGTGGATCGAGCGGGACACGGTGACTCCGAGCCTCACGGCCCCCCAGTTCGGGGTCGCCGATCTGGCGCGGCTGCACGCCATCGCCGACTCCGCCACCGAGCCCGCCCCCGAACCCGCAGGGCACCGCCTGTTCGCCGCCATGGACCGCGCCGTGCACCGTGGCCCCGGGTTCACCGCGGGCCTCTCCATGGCCTCCGAGCGGATCGCGTACTACGAGTGCGGCAACGGCGAGAACCCGCGCGGCTGGCACACCGGCGCCGGGATGACGCTGTGGTGGGCCGAGGGGCACTCGGAGCAGTACACGGACTGGTTCTGGCCGACGGTCGACTGGTACCGGCTGCCCGGAACGACCGGGTCCACCAAGCGGCTCGCCGACAAGGAGGGCGGTGAGTGGGGCGAGCCCAAGCCCGCCGTGCGGTGGGTCGGTGGCACGACGGACGGCACGTACGCGGCCGTGGGACAGCACCTCAAGGGGCTGGGATCCTCTCTCGAGGCCCGCAAGTCGTGGTTCTGCACGGCGGATTCCCTCATCTGCCTGGGCGCCGGGATCACGGCCGCCGACGGTGTGCCCGTCGAGACGGTGGTCGACAACCGCAACCTGGGCGAGGGCGGCACCGAGGTCTTCACCCTGGAGCGCGGATGGGCGCACCTCGAGGGGCACGGCGGGTGGGTGTTTCCCAGCGGTACGTCGGCCCTGCGCAGCCTTCGCGAGGACCGCACCGGCGCCTGGTCCGACATCAACACCACCAGCACCAGCGAGCGGCGCACCCGGCGCTGGCAGACGCTCTGGCTCGACCACGGCATGGACCCGAGCGGGGCGTCGTACGCCTATCTCCTGATGCCCGGTGCCTCGCGCCGTGCCGTCGCGGCCCGTGCGGCGGACCGCGACTGGCTCCGCGTCCTCGCCAACGACGCCCGGCGCCAGGCGGTGCGCGTGCGCTCACTCGGCCTCACGGCAGCGAACTTCTGGGAGGCCGGAACGGCGGGCCCGCTGAGCGCGTCGGCGGGAGCGAGTGTGCTCGTCCGGCATCGGGGGCGTACCGCTACGCTCTGCGTGAGCGAGCCGCCGCGCACCGGGGAGCCGGTGGAGATCGTCTGGGACCGGCCTGTGCGCTCCGTCCTGAGCGCCGATCCGACGGTCGAGGTGGTCGGGACAGGCCGCCGACTGAGGGTCCGTGTCACTCCAGGGATGGCATGCGCCACTCATGAATGTGAGGTGACTCTCAGCTGACGGGTTTGTGTGACCTCTACAAGCCGAAGGCCCTCTGAGCAGTCAGATCGCCTGCACGGGGTGATGGTTCTGTTCAGGTGCACCAGGAAAACGGGCCGGAGACTGTACGGAGTCGACGGCCCCCTTTCCTTGGCGGACTTCGTAAGGTCGCTACATGACCGTTTTGGACGAGGCCGGCCCGACAGACTCCACGAGCGCCACTGGCGAACCCACGGACGCGCGCGGGCGTGTGGCCGAACTGCACGCGATCCGTGCGGAGGCGCTGCGGGGTCCCAGCGAGAAGGCGACCGAGGCGCAGCACGCCAAGGGCAAGCTGACCGCCCGGGAGCGCATCGAGCTGCTGCTGGACGCGGGCTCGTTCCAGGAGGTCGAGCAGTTGCGCCGGCACCGGGCGACCGGGTTCGGCCTGGAGGCCAAGAAGCCGTACACCGACGGTGTCATCACCGGCTGGGGCACGGTGGAGGGCCGCACGGTCTTCGTGTACGCGCACGACTTCCGCATCTTCGGCGGCGCCCTGGGCGAGGCCCACGCCACGAAGATTCACAAGATCATGGACATGGCCATCGCGGCCGGCGCCCCGCTGGTGTCACTGAACGACGGCGCGGGCGCCCGTATCCAGGAGGGCGTCTCCGCCCTCGCCGGATACGGCGGCATCTTCCAGCGCAACACCAAGGCGAGCGGGGTCATCCCGCAGATCTCGGTGATGCTCGGCCCGTGCGCCGGCGGCGCTGCCTACTCGCCCGCCCTCACGGACTTCGTCTTCATGGTCCGCGAGACCTCGCAGATGTTCATCACGGGCCCGGACGTGGTCAAGGCGGTGACGGGCGAGGAGATCACCCAGAACGGCCTGGGCGGCGCGGACGTGCACGCGGAGACGTCGGGCGTGTGCCACTTCGCGTACGACGACGAGGAGACCTGCATCGCCGAGGTGCGCTACCTCCTGTCGATGCTGCCGCAGAACAACCGCGAGAACCCGCCGCGCGTCGCCTCCGAGGACCCGGCGGACCGCCGCTCGGACGTCCTGCTGGATCTGGTCCCCGCGGACGGCAACCGCCCTTACGACATGGCGAAGGTCATCGAGGAACTCGTCGACGACGGGGACTACCTCGAGGTCCACGAGCGCTGGGCCCGCAACATCATCTGCGCGCTGGCTCGCCTGGACGGCCAGGTCGTCGGCATCGTGGCCAACCAGCCGCAGAGCCTCGCCGGTGTCCTCGACATCGAGGCCTCCGAAAAAGCTGCGCGCTTTGTCCAGATGTGTGACGCTTTTAACGTTCCGATCGTCACGCTGTTGGACGTTCCCGGGTTCCTCCCGGGGGTCGACCAGGAGCACGGCGGGATCATCCGGCACGGCGCGAAACTCCTCTACGCCTACTGCAACGCGACCGTCCCGAGGATCTCGCTGATCCTGCGCAAGGCGTACGGAGGTGCGTACATCGTCATGGACAGCCAGTCCATCGGTGCCGACCTCACCTTCGCCTGGCCGACGAACGAGATCGCCGTGATGGGTGCGGAAGGTGCCGCCAACGTCATCTTCCGTCGGCAGATCGCCGAGGCCGAGGACCCCGAGGCCATGCGGGTCCGCATGGTCAAGGAGTACAAGTCCGAGCTCATGCACCCGTACTACGCCGCTGAGCGGGGCCTTGTCGACGATGTCATCGACCCCGCCGAAACCCGCGAGGTGCTGATCAAGTCGCTCGCGATGCTGCACACCAAGCACGCGGACCTGCCCTCCCGCAAGCACGGCAACCCTCCGCAGTAACCCCGCGGATCCTCCGCAGTACCCCTGCGGAAACCTCTCTCACGGAGACTGACACCTATGACCACCCCTGACATTCGCGTTGAGAAGGGCCACGCAGAGCCCGAGGAAGTAGCCGCCATCACGGCGATCCTCCTCGCTCGCGCCGCCTCCGCCCCCGCCGATGCCCCGGCCCACCGCGGCCGCGCCAAGGCCGGCTGGCGCCGCCTGGAGCGGGAGCCCGGGTTCCGGGCGCCGCACAGCTGGCACTGAGGGTTTGAGCTGACTCACGGCCCCGTTCTCCTGGTGGAGGGCGGGGCCGTGGTGTGTGACCCACGGACAACGGCCCCCGCTTCTCCCTGGGGAGAAACGAGGGCCGCTGCCTCAAAGTGCGGTGCCGCTAGCGCAGGCGCGCCATCAGGGCGTGCTCGACGAGCGTGATCAGCGACGACTTGGCGTCCGCGCGGTGGCGGGCGTCCGTCGTGATGATCGGGGTGTCGGGGCCGATCTGGAGCGCCTCGCGGACCTCGTCCGGGTTGTACGGCTGGTTGCCGTCGAAGCCGTTGAGGGCGATGACGAAGGGGAGACCCGAGTTCTCGAAGTAGTCGACCGCGGGGAAGCAGTCGGCGAGGCGGCGGGTGTCCACCAGGACGACGGCGCCGATGGCGCCGCGGACCAGGTCGTCCCACATGAACCAGAAGCGGTCCTGACCGGGGGTGCCGAACAGGTAGAGGATCAGGTCCTGGTCCAGGGTGATGCGGCCGAAGTCCATGGCGACGGTGGTCGTCGTCTTGTCTCCGGTGTGCGTGAGGTCGTCGATGCCCGCGGACGCGGACGTCATGACGGCCTCGGTACGCAGCGGGTTGATCTCCGAGACGGCGCCGACGAACGTGGTCTTGCCCACGCCGAAGCCGCCCGCCACCACGATCTTCGCGGACGTGGTGGAGCGGGAAGGCCCTCCGCTAGAGCTTGCGAAGTCCACTGAGCACCCTTTCGAGCAAAGTCACGTCTGGCTGGCCGCCGGCGTTTTCGTCGCCGCCGGGCTGATGGATGGCGACCAGGCCCGCCTCCGCCAAGTCGGCGACGAGAATCCTGGCCACGCCGAGAGGGATCGTCAGCAGCGCCGAGATTTCGGCCACCGACTTGATCTCGCGGCAGAGGTTGCAGATCCGCTGATGTTCGGGCAACTGGCCCTGCATCTGGTGCGGCTGCGCGGTGGTGTGCACCAGTGCCTCGATGGCGAGCTGGTAGCGGGGCCTGGTGCGGCCGCCCGTCATGGCGTACGGGCGCACCAGAGGGTTGTTCGACGACCCGGCCGGCGCCGGCTCGGGGGTGCGTCGCTGCGGCTGCACAGGCTGGATACGCGGCGCCGGAGGCTGGTCGTACGGTGACGGACCGGGACCCTGGGGGCCCTGAGGCGCGTACGGCTGCCGTCGGTGGCTCGGCGCGGAGGGGAAGTTGTATCGGTTCGGGTTCTGCGAACCGTCACCCTGGCCGCCCTGCCCCTGGCCGGGGCCGTACGACCAGTTGCCCGAAGACGAACCGCCTGGGGGTGTTGCCACTTTCTCCTCCTCCGACTGTGCCGGGCACCCATCACTGTGGGACCGCGTCCCGAAACCTTACGGCCACGGGACGCCAAAACGCACCGTCTGACTGTTAGTTGAGAAGGCTCCCCTGGAGCTCCGCTCGAAGGTCGGGTGTCAGGACCGTACCGGCACGGTCCACCAGAAGGGCCATCTCATACCCAATGAGGCCGATGTCCGCCTCCGGATGTGCGAGGACCGCGAGCGACGAACCATCGGAAACGGACATGATGAAGAGGAATCCTCGCTCCATCTCCACAACTGTCTGGTTCACACTGCCGCCCTCGAAGATGCGGGAGGCACCCGCGGTCAACGAGGTCAGACCGGACGCGACGGCCGCCAGCTGGTCGGCGCGGTCACGGGGAAAGCCTTCGGACATCGCCAGAAGGAGTCCGTCGGCGGAGACCACCACCGTGTGCGACACCCCGGGGGTGTTGTCCACGAAATTGGTGATCAACCAGTTCAGGTTCTGTGCCGCCTGGCTCATCGGGCTCACACTAACGCTCCTGGTTGTAGGTGCTGTCAGGACCGAAGCCCTGACCGTTCGTGTCACTACCTGCATTGCGCCCCCGCTGCACGCCGCGGCGCAGGTTGCTCAGCCTGCCCCGCACGTCCTCGGGAGCGCGGGAGACCTGGGGGCCGCCCTGTGGGGTCGATTCCGCGGTTCCCTCGACCAGGTTGGCCTTGGGCACCCGCCGCGGCAGGCCGGACGAGGTGACCCCGCCCGCCTTGGGCTTCTTGAGCTGCTCGGCGCGCTGCCAGCGGTCGTCGTTGGACGAGCGCCAGTCGTCGGTGCCGTTGCTCTCGGTGGCCGCGGGCGGTGCCTGGACGCCCTGGTCCACCGGACGCCGGCTGTTGCCGTTGGCACTGCCGCTCGCGGGGGATCCGCGGCGGGGCAGCCCGGCGTCGGTCAGCGCGTGGGTGGCGGAGGCAGCCGGTCCCGGACGGGTGAAGCCTACGCGGTCCTGCTCACTCACGTCAGCGGCCTGTGCGGATTCCGCTTCCGGAGCGTAATCGGATCGATACCCGCCCTGGTACGAGCCCTGCTGCGGCCAGTCGTCCTGGTAGGACGGCTCCTGGAAGGCGGAGAACGTCTCCGAGGCGGCGCCCCGGGCTCCCGAGTGCTCCTCCTGGACCGGCTCCGCATACGAGGGCTCCGGGTAACCGCCGCTGGACGGGAAGTACGTCTCGTCGTACGTCGGCTGCTGGGGCTCCTCGTACGCGGTCTGCCGGTCGTACCCCGTCTGCTGCTCCTGGTACCCGCCCTGCCCGTTGTCGTACCCGGGGGCGCCGTCGTACGACGGCTGTCCGTTGTCGTACGCGGGCTGACGGCCGTCGAAGTCGTCCTGGTAGCGCGGGGCCTCGATGGCGTCCGGGCCCTGTGCCTGGGCCTCCAGGGCCGCACGGCGCTCCTCGCGCATCAGGGAGCGGCCCACCGGGTCCAGCTCGCGGATGTCGTCGGGGACCTCGGTGTAGCGGCTGTCGTCGAAGCCGAGTTCGGCGGCCGTACGCAGCGGCTGCTGGCCCCCGAAGTCCTCGCCCTGGAACGACTGCTGCTGCTCCGGGATGATCTGCGAGACGGTGAACTCGTCACGCTGCAGCTGCTGTTCGCCGCCGCCACCACCGTGGGTGATCGCGTCGGGAAGCATGACCAGGGAGGTCGTACCGGCCTGCTCGCCCGAGGGGCGCAGCTGGACGCGGATGCCGTGCCGGTCGGACAGCCGGCCGACCACGAACAGGCCCATGCGCTGCGAGATCGCGGCGTCCACGGTCGGCGGGTTGGCCAGCTTGTGGTTGATGTCCGCGAAGTCCTCGGCGGTGAGCCCGATTCCCTTGTCGTGGATCTCGACCATGATGCGGCCGTCCGGGAGACGGGTCGCGGTGACGCGGACCTTTGTCTGGGGTGAGGAGAACGTGGTGGCGTTCTCAAGGAGCTCGGCGAGCAGGTGCACGAGGTCGGTCACGGCGCGGCCGTGGATCTCGGCCTCCGGTACGCCGGACAGCTCGATGCGCTCGTACTGCTCCACCTCGGAGGAGGCGGCGCGCAGGACGTCGACCAGCGGGACCGGCTGGTCCCAGCGGCGGCCCGGCTCCTCGCCGGCGAGGACCAGGAGGTTCTCGCCGTTGCGGCGCATTCGGGTCGCGAGGTGGTCCAGGCGGAAGAGGTTCTCCAGCTGGTCCGGGTCGGCCTCGTTGTTCTCCAGGTCGGTGATCAGGGTCAGCTGGCCCTCGATCAGCGACTGGTTGCGGCGCGAGAGGTTGGTGAAGATCGCGTTG
Organism: Streptomyces sp. NPDC048415; assembly: GCF_040651675.1. Lineage (NCBI taxonomy): Bacteria > Bacillati > Actinomycetota > Actinomycetes > Kitasatosporales > Streptomycetaceae > Streptomyces > Streptomyces sp. NPDC048415. Next base: position 44,272 of record NZ_JBEZKJ010000030.1, read on the forward strand.
ATGTTGCCCCGCAGGAGAGCCTGCTCGGCGGCCAGTCGTACGGCCTCGCGGTGGACCTGGTCGAAGGCGCGGGCGACTTCGCCGATCTCGTCCGTGGTGGTGATCGGGATGGGCTGGACACGGGTGTCCACGCGGCCCGGATCGGTGCGCGAGAGCTGGTCGACCAGCATCGGCAGACGCTGCTCGGCGACGCTGAAGGCCGCGTTGCGCAGCTGGCGCATCGAGCGGCTCATCTGGCGCGCCACCATGCCGGCCAGGATGAACGCGGCGAGCAGGGCGACGACGACGACGGCGCCGGTGGTGAAGGCGTCGGTCTTGGCACTGTCGGAGATGTCCGCGGCCTCGGCCACCGCCTTGTCGGCGAGGTCCGACTCGATCTGGCGGTAGGCGTCGTACTTCGCGGTGTTGACCGCCCACCAGTTCTGCTCGGTGATGCCCTTCGCGGCGAGCCCGTCGAGCGCGGTCTGCTGCGGGGAGGGGAGCGTCGCGAGGGCCGAGACCATCACGGTGGTGTCGGACGGCGGCGGCACGTAGGCCGGGTTGGCGGCGGCGGCCTGCTTTGCCTTGTCCGTCAGGTCGGTCTTGATCTTCGCCTTGGCCGCGTCCAGCTTCGTCGCGTCGGCCTCGGTGCCACCACCGATGTACTCCTCGACGGCGATGCCCTCGAGGTAGGCGTACGAGGAGAGGGCGACGCGCTGGCTGGCGAGGCTGCCGGCGCCCGGGCCGGGCTTGATCAGCATGTGCATGCCGATGGACCGCTCCAGCGACAGCGCGGCCTTGGAGAGCGAGATCGCGTAGACCGTACGGCCGTAGCTGGTGATGTTTCCGGTGCCCAGACCGAGTTCGTTGGCGAACTCCATCAGCGGGTGCTGGATCTGGAGATAGCCCTCTTCGGTCTGCACGCCGTGGAGCTTGGAGGTGTACGCGATCTTGCGCAGGGAGTCCAGACCGGGCTCGACCTTGCGGAAGATGGCGAGGCGGCGTTCCAGGCCCGCCGTCTTCGGCATGTTCTGGGCGGCCTCGTCGAAGGTGTCGGCGGCGGCGTCCGTGGCCTTGCGGGCGTTGACGACGGTCGCGTTCTTCTGGCCGGCGCCGCTCAGCAGCGGTGCGGCGGTGACGTCGCGCTCGACGAACAGCTTGTCGCCGTAGTTGAGGGCGGCCTGCACCAGGCGCGCCGTCTTCTCGGCGTCCTGAGCCTGCTGCCAGGTGTCGATCGAGCTCTTCACCTGGAAGCCGCCCATCACAAGGCCGACCGCCACGGGTATGAGCAGAATCGCGTTCAGCCTGGTCGGCACGCGCCAGTTGCGCGGGGAGAGGCGACCGCCGCTCGGCGCGGGCGCCGCCGTGGGCTCCGGGCCGGGCATGTGTGCGGGCGCCGCTCCGCGCGGCGGCGGGGTGAAGTTGCCCCGTGCCGACGGCTCGGGACCGTTATTGCTTCGCCTCACTCGACCAACAACCTCTCGGCGTCGGCACCTACGTTGTGCCGCGGTATGTCCAGCGCCCTTGACTACTGGGCAGTTCAGCGCATTCCAGCACGTCAGGCGGCGCCCTTCCAAACACTCGGAACCCATGATTCCGAGTGGCGCAAGCCCCAGATAAAACGGTCATAAAGAGCGAGCCCCGCCAAAAGGCGGGGCTTTTGTGAGCGCAGCGGTACCGGACGACCGCGATGCGTGTCTGCGCCAGTGAAATTCTCTGTCGAAACGTTATGAACACTGTGGCCGACCGTGTCAAACGACACAGCCGGCTCCAATGCGTCTACGACAACTTCCGTACGAAGCTGACGACTTGGGTGCTACCGCAGGCGTGCCATGAGCGCGTGCTCGACCAGCGTGATCAGCGCACTCTTCGCATCCGCACGGTGCCGGGCGTCCGTCGTGATGATCGGGGCGTCCGGACCGATCTGGAGCGCCTCGCGAACTTCCTCGGGGTTGTACGGCTGGTGCCCGTCGAAGCCGTTGAGGGCGATGACGAACGGCAGACCGGAGTTCTCGAAGTAGTCGACCGCGGGGAAGCAGTCGGCGAGCCGGCGGGTGTCCACCAGGACCACCGCGCCGATGGCGCCGCGGACCAGGTCGTCCCACATGAACCAGAAGCGGTCCTGACCCGGCGTACCGAAGAGGTACAGGATCAGGTCCTGGTCCAGGGTGATGCGCCCGAAGTCCATGGCCACCGTGGTGGTGGTCTTGTCCCCGGTGTGGGTGAGGTCGTCGATGCCCGCGGACGCGGACGTCATGACGGCCTCCGTGCGCAGCGGGTTGATCTCGGAGACGGCGCCCACGAAGGTGGTCTTGCCGACGCCGAAGCCGCCCGCCACCACGATCTTCGCGGAGGTGGTCGCCCGGCCTCCGTCAGAGCTTGCGAAGTCCACTGAGCACCCTTTCGAGCAAAGTCACGTCCGGCGCGCCGCCGTTGCTCTCGTCGCCACCCGGCTGGTGGATGGCGACGAGTCCGGCCTCCGCGAGGTCCGCGACGAGAATCCGTGCCACACCCAGCGGCATGGACAGGAGCGCCGACACTTCGGCGACAGACTTCACCTCACGGCAGAGGTGGCAGATCCGCTGGTGCTCGGGGAGCAGCCCCATCAGCTGCGCCGGGTCGGCCGTGGTGCTGATCAGTGCCTCGATGGCGAGCTGGTAGCGCGGCCGGGTCCGGCCGCCGGTCATCGCGTACGGACGTACCAGCGGCTGGTCGCCCTCGTCCTCGTACGTATGTGCGTACGGATCATGAGAGGCGGTGGGCGGGGTCATGAATCCTCCGGGCGGGACAGCAAGTCGGTCAGTCGTGCCGTCTGTTGGGGCCGGTGGGGGGATTGTGGCGGCCGGACGGTGATTTCGTGCAGTCGGTAGAACCGGGGGTCGTCAGTGGAGCAGACTGCCCTGGAGTTCGGCGCGCAGGTCCGGGGTGAGGACGGCGCCCGCACGGTCGACGAGCAGCGCCATCTCGTAGCCGACGAGGCCGATGTCGCAGTCCGGGTGGGAGAGGACCGCCAGGGACGATCCGTCCGAGATGGACATGAGGAAGAGGAAGCCGCGCTCCATCTCCACGACCGTCTGGGCCACCGTGCCGCCCTCGAAGATCCGGGAGGCCCCGGCGGTCAGCGAGGTGAGCCCGGAGGCGACGGCCGCGAGCTGGTCGGCGCGGTCGCGGGGGAAGCCTTCGGACATCGCCAGAAGGAGTCCGTCGGCGGATACGACGACGGTGTGGGACACCCCGGGGGTGTTGTCCACAAAGTTGGTGATCAACCAGTTGAGGTTCTGTGCCGCCTGGCTCATCGGGCTCAACTAACGCTCCTGCTGGTGAGTGGGGCTGGGGAAGCTGCCGGTCTGGCCGTTGGGAGCGGCCTGTCGACCTTGCTGAATGCCCCTACGGAGATTGGTCAGCCGACCGCGTACGTCATCGGGCGCACGCGAGACCTGCGGACCGCTTTGGTGCTGTTGCTGCTGTGCCGTGCCCGCGACGAGATTGGCTCGCGGGACGCGGCGCGGCAGGCCTGAGGTGGTGACCCCGCCCGCCGACGGTTGACGGACGCGTTCTGCCTGCCGGACGAGGTCGTCGTTCGGCGAGGTGCGCCAAGAGGCGGGTGCTGTGGGGGCCGGTGCGGCGGCCGGCCGTTGCGGAGCCGAGGGAGCCTGCGGCGGCTGCTGCGGGGCCGCCGGCGAAGGCTGGGAGCCGTTGTGCTGAGCACCGCCGTTCGCCTGACCGTGGAACCAGTTGGTCTCCAGCGTGTCGTACAGCGGCGTACGTCCGTCGCCGGGGCCCGACGCCGGCGGCAGGGCCTCGGGCTCCTGCGGACGCACGGGCCGCTGCTGCGGACGCTCGTACTGCCCGGTGGAGGACGGGTCCTGGTGGTTGTCGTAGCCCGGGGTGGCGAACTGGCCGGTGGACGAGGGGTCCTGGCCGTTGCCGTAGCCCGGCCGGGCGAACTGCCCGGTGGACGACGGATCCTGGGAGGCGCCGTAGCCCTGAGTGGCGAACTGGCCCGTGCTGGACGGGTTCTGGCCGGCCGGGGAGGAACTCCCCGGGCCGAACACGTCCGGGCGGACGAACTGCCCGGTGTTCTGGCCGGTGTTCTGCGGCGCACCCGCGCCGGGGCGCGGAGCGTCGAAGTCGGGACGGGCGAACTCGGAGGTGGATCCGGGGCCCTGACGGTCGTCGATCCGCGGCATGCGCGAGGTGGCGTCGGGCTCCTCGTGACCGCGCGGGGTGTCGAGGGACGCGCGCGGCACCGGCGGCTGCGCGTTGTCGTCGCTCCAACTCGGCGCGCGGGAGCCGGGGTTGCCGCCGGGCAGCTCGGGTCGCTGACCACCGCGCCCCGGAAGCTGCGGCCTGCGGCGGCTGCCCTTGCCGCCCTTCGGCTGCTGCGGAGGAGCGGCCGCGGGGCCACTGTCACCGAAGCTGCCCTGACGGGCACCCGGTCCCTCGCCGAACGTGTTCTGACGCGTACCGGGTCCGTCACCGAAGCCCTGCGGCGCACCACCGGTCCCAGCGGCCTGGAGGCCCTGCGGGGCACCCGGCGAGCTCTGCCCGAAGGCACCGGCACCGGCCGGAGCCGGCCTGCCCTGCTGCCCGGCACCCGGACCCTGCGGCCCGCGCGCTCCGCCAGGAGCACCCGGGCGACCGCCCTGGTTGCCGCCCGGCAGCGAGGGGCCGCCCTGGTTGCTTCCGGGCAGCGCGGCCCGCGGACCCTGTCCCGCGCCGACCTGCCCACGCTGTGGCGGGGCGCCGACGCGTCCGGCGCCACCTGTGGGGGCACCGGCACCGAGCGAGGGGCCGCCCGAGCCGTTGCCCCGGCGGGCCGCGGCGACACCGGCGGAGGCCTGCGCGGCGGCCGGACCACCGGCGACCGGGGCGCCCTGGCCCGGCTTGCCCGGAGCCTTCTTTCCCTGGGCGACATCGACGGGAAGCATGACCAGGGCGGTCGTACCACCGGAGTCGGACGGGCGAAGCTGGATGCGGATGCCGTGGCGCTGCGACAGCCGGCCGACCACGAACAGGCCCATGCGGCGGGAGACGGAGACGTCCACGGTGGGCGGCGAGGCGAGCCGCTCGTTGATCGCCGCGAGGTCCTCGGGCGAGAGGCCGATACCGGTGTCGTGGATCTCGATCAGCACACGCCCGTCGGGCAGCGCGTGACCGGTGACCTTGACCTTGGTCTGCGGCGAGGAGAACGAGGTGGCGTTCTCGAGCAGCTCGGCGAGCAGGTGCACGAGGTCGTTGACGACGCGGCCGGCGACCTCGGTGGTCGGCACGGAGGCCAGCTCGATGCGCTCGTACTGCTCCACCTCGGACGCGGCGGCGCGGAGCACGTCGACCAGCGGGACCGGGCGGGTCCAGCGGCGGCCGGGCTCTTCACCGGCGAGCACGAGGAGGTTCTCACCGTTACGGCGCATGCGGGTCGCGAGGTGGTCGAGCTTGAACAGCGAGGACAGCTGGTCCGGGTCGGCCTCGCGGGACTCCAGCTCGGAGATGAGCGAGAGCTGACGCTGGATGAGGCCCTGGGAGCGGCGCGAGAGGTTGGTGAACATCGCGTTGACGTTGCCTCGCAGGAGGGCCTGCTCGGCGGCCAGTCGTACGGCCTCGCGGTGCACGTCGTCGAAGGCCGCGGCCACCTGGCCGATCTCGTCCCGGGAGTGCACACCGACCGACTCGACGGAGGTGTCCACGTCCTGCGGGTCCGACTCGGAGAGCTGCTTGACCAGCTCGGGCAGCCGGTCCTGGGCGACCTTGGTCGCGGTGTCCTGGAGGCGGCGCAGCGAGCGAATCATGGAGCGGGCCACCACGAAGGCGCCGACGAGCGAGACACCGAGGACGAGCAGGATCAGCGCACCCGAGAGGATCGCTTGGCTCTCGGACTCGTTGCGCAGCTGACGGGCCTTCTGCTCCATCTGGCCGAGCAGCGTGGTCTCGATCTTCGACATCTGCTCGATCTTGGCGGAGTCGTCGTCGACCCAGTCCTTGTACGAGCGCTTGCTCTGCGTCTTGAGAGCGTTCGGACCGGCCAGCACGCGCTTGGCGTACTCGTCGGCGGACTGGATGGTCGGGTTGTCGCCCTCGATCGGCTTGAGGAGCTCCGCGTAGCCGGCGCCGTAGATGTCCTTGAAGCCGCTGATCTCGGATTCCTGGCTCTCCTGTGCGGAGAGCGCGTACTGCCGGTCGTTCTCGGACAGCGTGCCGTAGGTGTTCTTGGTCTCGGGCAGCGCGGCGGCGATGACGGCGCGCTGGAGGGAGGCGTACTCCTTGGCCGAGGAGAAGGCCGACAGCGCGCGGGTGCGCTGGATCATGTCCGGGTTGCTGGTGGCCTCGGCCATGTCCTGCGAGAGCGCGAGGAGCTGGGTGATGAGGCGGTGGTACGCCTCGACCGTCTGCGTCGAGTTCTTGGGGTCGTCGTAGGCGTCGCTGCGGATGCTGTTGAGCTTGTACAGCTCGGTGGCGAGGCCGACGAGGCTCTCCCGGACGCCGGAGAGCTGGCCGCTCTCGGTGGCGTCGTCGACCTGCTGGACATCCGAGAGGAAGTGCTTCTTGGCGACGTCCGTGGCATCGCGAACGCCCTTGACCGTGTAGTCGGTGGCCGGGGCGCCGTGCGCGAGAGGGCCCGCCGACTGGTCGCGCTCCTTCTGGAGCGCGGCGGCGAGCTCGGTCGCCTGCTTGGTCATGTCGGTCAGCAGCTTCATGTTGTCGAGCTGCTGGATGGAGTTCATGTTCTCGTTGATGCGGAGCGCACCGAGCGAGGTCGCGGCGACCACGGGGAGCGCGAGCAGCGACACCAGACGCGTGGAGATGCGCCAGTTGCGCAGGGCTATTCGCGAGCCGGGGCCGCTGGGGCTCTTCGGCTTCGCGGCCGGCGTGGTGGCGGGAGCCTTGGCCTTCGCGCCGGGGCGAGCGGAGTGTTCACCGCTGCCGCCGACCGCTGCCGGTCCCGGGTTCTGGGCGTGCTGGGGCGAGGAGCCGGCTGCCATCGGGCCAGTCCCGCCGTGCGGCTCCGGCTCCGCCGAAGCGCTGCCATCCCTCTTGAAACGTCCCTGCACTAGCGTCGCAACCTCTGGACCAGGCGCCCCTCCGCGAAAGCGGCGAGGCGGTGTCGGCGTCGTACAGGAGCGCAGATGCGCCCCTTGGTGGTCGTGAGTGACCGGCGCTGGCTCCCCTTTCCCGCCGCCACTCGGCGCTGCGTTGCGCCGCTTGCGCGCCGGTTCCATCCCGCGGCGGTCCGTGGAATTCCAGCACAGTGCCGGATCTCCAACAAGGCCCGAGTACCAGGCTGTGACCTCCGTGACACCTAGTGAGGGCTGCGTCACGAGATGTAGAAAGCGATCTGGTACATAACGGACGTATGTCCACGAGGGGAAGGGGTGGGTGGGGTGTCCCAGTCGCCATGATCAGGAGCGGAATGTTGGCTTCAGGGAAGCAATGTCCGTTTCGTGGGGTCGAGTTGGGGGTCTGAATTGACCGATTTGCCTAGTAGTAAGTGAGCAAACTCACATGGCGATCATGGCCTCTTCACGGCTCCGCCCGGGAATTGAATGTTTAGCCTGACGCTTTACAGCGACGGCGAATCCGACAACCCGCGCCGATACGGCGGCCCTTGGGCGCGCCCGGCGCCCGCGACGACAAGGTCGAGTACAACAGTGAAGACGACGATGATGTTCCGCAACATAGCCAACCCGCGGCGCACGACGCTGGCGCACCTCGAGGACGCCGACGCGCTGGAGACGCCGCAGCAGCCGGAGCACTCGGTCGACCTCCCCGCCCAGACCGCCAACCCCTGCCGGACCATCCTGATGGAAGCCCCGGTCGCGGCCTCCGTCGCGGAGTAGTACGCACCGCGGGTCGCCGCAGGCTCACGCCCGGCCGGTCGATATACGCGAAGCTCGCACCCCTTGCCGCGTTAGCCTGGAGCGTCAGACTCCAGCCAGCTCAGTGAGGGGCGCAACGATCCCGTGCGCATCGCCAGATTCTCCATCGACGGCAACGTCGCGTTCGGCGCGGTCGAGGGCGACAAGCCGGACGAGCTCGTCCTCGACATCATCAAGGGCATCCCGTTCGCGGACTTCGAGCTCTCCGGTACGAAGGTCCCGCTGAGCAAGGTGCGGCTGCTGCCGCCGGTGCTGCCCAACAAGGTCGTGGCCTTCGGCCGCAACTACGCGGAGCACGCGAAGGAACTCGGCAATGAGGTGCCCGACGCCCCGTTCGCCTTCTTCAAGCCGTCGACCTCCGTGATCGGCCCCGGCGACGAGATCCAGTACCCCTCCTTCACCAGCGAGCTGCACCACGAGGCCGAGCTGGCCGTGGTCATCGGCCGCATGTGCCGCGAGGTCCCGCGCGAGCGCGTCAAGGACGTCATCCTCGGCTTTACCTGCGCCAACGACATCACCGCGCGCGATGTCCAAAAGCGCGAGAAGCAGTGGGCCCGGGCCAAGGGCTTCGACACCGCCTGCCCGCTCGGCCCCTGGGTGGAGACGGACCTCGACCCGAGCGACCTCACCATCCAGCTCACGGTCAACGGGCAGCAGCGCCAGCTCGGCCGCACCAGCGAGATGATCCACTCCATCGAGGATCTGATCGTCAACATCACCGAGGCCATGACGCTGCTCCCCGGCGACGTGATCCTCACGGGCACCCCTGCTGGGGTCGGCCCCCTGAACGTCGGCGACGAGGTCGCCGTCACCATCGAAGGCATCGGCACTCTCACCAACAAGGTGATCAAGCGTGGCTAACGGATCCGTCCGCGTACGTTTCTGTCCCTCCCCGACCGGCAACCCCCATGTGGGCCTGGTCCGCACCGCCCTGTTCAACTGGGCGTTCGCCCGGCACAACGAAGGCACTCTGGTCTTCCGCATCGAGGACACCGACGCGGCCCGCGACTCCGAGGAGTCGTACAACCAGCTGCTCGACTCGATGCGCTGGCTGGGCTTCGACTGGGACGAAGGCCCCGAGGTAGGCGGCCCGCACGCGCCGTACCGCCAGTCGCAGCGCATGGACATCTACCAGGACGTCGCCCAGAAGCTGCTGGACGCCGGCCACGCGTACCACTGCTACTGCTCGACGGAGGAGCTGGACGCCCGCCGCGACGCCGCCCGCGCCGCAGGCAAGCCCTCCGGCTACGACGGCCACTGCCGCGACCTGACCGCCGAGCAGAAGGCCGCGTACGAGGCCGAGGGCCGGACCCCCATCGTCCGCTTCCGCATGCCCGACGAGACGATCACCTTCACGGACCTGGTCCGCGGCGAGATCACGTACCTCCCGGAGAACGTGCCGGACTACGGGATCGTACGAGCCAACGGCGCGCCCCTGTACACGCTGGTCAACCCGGTCGACGACGCCCTGATGGAGATCACCCACGTCCTGCGCGGCGAGGACCTGCTCTCCTCCACCCCGCGCCAGGTCGCCCTCTACAAGGCGCTGATCGAGCTGGGCGTCGCCAAGGAGACCCCGGCCTTCGGGCACCTCCCGTATGTGATGGGCGAGGGCAACAAGAAGCTCTCCAAGCGCGACCCGCAGGCCTCGCTCAACCTCTACAGGGAGCGCGGCTTCCTCCCCGAGGGCCTGCTCAACTACCTGTCGCTGCTTGGCTGGTCGCTCTCGGCGGACCGCGACATCTTCAGCATCGACGAGATGGTCGCCGCCTTCGACATCGCGGACGTCAACCCCAACCCGGCCCGCTTCGACCTCAAGAAGTGCGAAGCCATCAACGCCGACCACATCCGCCTGCTCGATGTGAAGGACTTCACCGAGCGCTGCGCCCCCTGGCTGCGCGCCCCGTTCGCCCCGTGGGCGCCCGAGGACTTCGACGAGGCGAAGTGGCAGGCGATCGCCCCGCACGCGCAGTCCCGTGTCAAGGTCCTCTCCGAGATCACGGAGAACGTCGACTTCCTGTTCCTGCCGGAGCCGGTCTTCGACGAGGCGTCCTGGGCGAAGGCCATGAAGGAGGGCTCGAGCGAGCTGCTGAGCACGGCCCGCGCGAAGCTGCTGGAGGCCGACTGGACGAGCCCCGAGTCGCTGAAGAACGCCGTCCTGGCCGCCGGCGAGGAGCACGGCCTCAAGCTCGGCAAGGCTCAGGCCCCGGTCCGCGTCGCCGTCACCGGCCGCACGGTCGGCCTCCCCCTCTTCGAGTCCCTGGAGATCCTGGGCAAGGAGAAGACGGTAGCCCGCATCGACGCGGCGCTGGCGAAGCTGTAGCCACACCGCTCAGCGAAGGGGCGGCGTCCGGTTCGGACGCCGCCCCTCTCGCGTCGCGTTCCTCGCGCGAGCGACGGACACGGGCCCCCGCACGGAGTTACGGTCGGTCCATGAGTATCAAGGCCGTGGTCTGGGACATCGACGACACGATCTTCGACTACACGGCCGCGGACCGGGCCGGGATGCGTGGGCATCTGGCGGCCGAGGGACTGCTCGAGGGGTACGAGTCCGTCGAGTCGGCCCTCGCCCGCTGGCGGGAGATCACCGACGCCCAGTGGGCGAGGTTCTCGGCGGGGGAGACGGACTGGCAGGGCCAGCGCAGGGACCGGGTCCGGGTGTTCCTGGGGGAGCAGCTCAGCGACCCCGAGGCCGACGCCTGGTTCGACCGGTACATCACGCACTACGAAGCCGCCTGGACCCTCTTCCCGGACGTACTGCCTGCCTTGGACAGCCTTGTCGCCAGCCACCGGCACGCGGTCCTGTCCAACTCCAGCCTGCTCGTCCAGGACCGCAAGCTGCGTGTCCTCGGCGTGCACGACCGCTTCGAGTCCGTTCTGTGCGCGGCCGAACTCGGCGTCTCCAAACCCGCCGCCGAGGCCTTCCACGCCGCCTGCGACGCCCTCGGTCTGCCCCCGCACCGGGTCGCGTACGTCGGCGACCACCCGGAGATCGACGGCCGGGGCGCCGCCGCCGCGGGACTGCTCTCCGTCTGGATCGACCGTGACGGTGCTCACGCTGCCGGCGACGGCCCACCCGCGGGCCCGCACCGGATCGCCTCACTGGCCGAACTCCCGGCTGTCCTCGGCGCGGATACCCGTTTTGGAGCGCCGTCCACCTTCAGGTAATGTTCTTCCTGCGCCGCCGGAGAGCGGGCCGAAAGGTCCGGAAACCCGGAGGCGCAAGCTAGAACAGGATCCCCGCAAGGGATTGTGTTTCAGTGGCCTATGGTGTAATTGGCAGCACGACGGTTTCTGGTTCCGTTAGTCTAGGTTCGAGTCCTGGTAGGCCAGCTCGCAGAGCTTATCTGCATCGCAGACACCAGTTCTGCAAGGCCCCCGTTGTGTAGCGGCCTAGCACGCCGCCCTCTCAAGGCGGTAGCGCCGGTTCGAATCCGGTCGGGGGTACAGATCCTTCCCAGGGGGACAGTCCGGGTCGCACCCGCTGACTCTCATGCAGGATCGCTAGGGCCCCCGTTGTGTAGCGGCCTAGCACGCCGCCCTCTCAAGGCGGTAGCGCCGGTTCGAATCCGGTCGGGGGTACTCGGTGGTCTAGACCACCATTGGGCTATGGTGTAATTGGCAACACGACGGTTTCTGGTTCCGTTGTTCTAGGTTCGAGTCCTGGTAGCCCAGCTGGATCACTTGTGATCCTTGCCCCCGTTGTGTAGCGGCCTAGCACGCCGCCCTCTCAAGGCGGTAGCGCCGGTTCGAATCCGGTCGGGGGTACAGAGATCGACGGGCCTTCACTTCGGTGGCGGCCCTTCGGCGTTCCCGGCCCGCTTCATGACCGTACGAGCCCATCCCGCTTGGGGCTTGGGGTACGACCGTCACACGATCCCGTACCGCCGTGCCGACTCCTCCTCCTGCGCCAGTCGGTGCATCGCCTCGAGTACCGGCTTGAAGAGCACCGCTCCCACCACCGCCGCCTCCGCCTTCTCCTCCTCGGACGGGAACGTCTCCACGAAATCCAGGTCCCGGACGGCCGCCTGATACATCAACTGGGCGTAGGACACCATGAGTTCGGCATCGACGGGATAGCCGAGCCGGATGAGCGTGGCCACCGCCGACACCAGCGCGCGGTGCACGGGGGAGAGGGTGCTCAGCTCCCGCGCGCTCTCCCAGCCCACCGTCCGCAGCATCGCGTCCACCTCGCGGCGCGCGGCCGTTACGGAAGGGTCCGCCTCGTCCGGTGCGGGCGGCTGCGGCAGCGCCCACAGGGCCGCGCCCAGCCGGATCGTGCGGCCGAGGGAGTCGTCGTCGATGTGCCCGAGAACCTCCCGGGTCGTCGCCACCGGGACCTGGCCGTCCTGGATCAGCGCGCGCACCAGGCGCAGCCGGCGCAGATGACCCTCGTCGTAGTCGGCGGTCGTCGCGCCGATCCTGCGCCCCGGAGCCAACAGCCCTTCGCGCAGGTAGTACTTGATCGTCGCGATGGACACCCCGCTGCGCTCGCTCAGTTCCGCCAGCCGCATCTCTTGCGCCCCTCCTTGGATAAGGGCACTATCTAAGCATCGCCCGGTTGGATAGTGACGTTATCCAAGGCGTGTTCTCCGGGAGGGGATCGCCATGTTCGCCAAGCCCATCGCGGGCCGTACCACCGCAGCGGCCGAGGGAGACGCGGTCGTCCTGCTGATCGGGATGCGCATCAACCACTTCTGGGCGGTGCACCAGTGGGTGCCGGTGCTCCTCGCCATGCCGCGCATGATCCGGGAACTGTCCAGGGACAGGAGCCGCGGCCTGCTCGGTCACCTTCTGCTCACCGCCTCCCCGCGGACGTACTACGTCGTCCAGTACTGGGAGTCCAAGGAGAAGCTCTACGCGTACGCGGCGGCGCCCGACATGTTCCATCACAAGGTGTGGGCGGTCATCAACCGCAAGGAGCGCGCCGGGAAGGTGCGGCAGCACGTGGGGATCTGGCACGAGGCGTACATCACGCCCAAGGGCTCCTACGAGACGATCTACGCCGACATGCCGCCCTTCGGGCTCGCGAAGGCCACCGGTGTGCTGCGCGTCGAGGAGCGCGGCCGCCGTGCCGCGGACAGGCTGGCGCATCGCTGAGGGGGAAAGGGGGCGGGGCATGCCGGGTGCTCCGGCATGCCCCGCACTCGTGTGAGCTCGTATCTGTCTCGTCCGGGGGAGGGTCTGCCGCGGCGTTGAGGCGGGCCCGGTCCCGGAGCGTACGAGAAGAAGGTCAGCCGGTGCGGCGCAGGGCCTCGGAGAGGCGGGCGGCGGCGTCGATGACCGCCTGGGCGTGCATACGGCCCGGGTGGCGGGTCAGACGCTCGATCGGTCCGGAGACCGAGACGGCGGCCACGACACGGTTGGAGGGGCCGCGCACGGGCGCGGAGACGGACGCGACGCCAGGCTCGCGCTCGCCGATCGACTGGGCCCAGCCCCGGCGTCGTACCCCGGAGAGCGCGGTGGCGGTGAAGCGGGCGCCCTGCAGGCCCCGGTGCAGGCGCTCGGGCTCCTCCCAGGCCATCAGGATCTGGGCCGATGAGCCGGCCTTCATGGTGAGCGTGGAGCCGACCGGGACCGTGTCCCGCAGGCCGGACAGGCGCTCGGCCGCGGCGACGCAGATGCGCATGTCGCCCTGGCGGCGGTAGAGCTGCGCGCTCTCGCCCGTGATGTCACGCAGGTGCGTGAGCACCGGGCCCGCCGTCGCGAGGAGGCGGTCCTCACCGGCGGCCGCGGCCAGCTCGGCGAGGCGGGGGCCGAGAATGAAGCGGCCCTGCATGTCGCGCGCCACCATACGGTGGTGTTCAAGTGCCACGGCGAGGCGATGTGCCGTGGGTCGTGCCAGTCCGGTCGCCGCGACCAGGCCCGCGAGGGTGGCCGGACCGGACTCCAGAGCGCTCAGGACAAGGGCTGCCTTGTCCAGAACGCCGACGCCGCTACTGTTGTCCATGCAACGATACTCGCGTCTCACTCTGTGAAACGCAAGTTCAATTTTCCGTGGAAGGCGCCACCCTTGTAGACACAGCGGCCCGCGTACCAACGGGCCCGGCGGACGACGTCCGGTACGAGGGGTACGAACGTTGCACGCCCCGGAAATCTCTAGTTGGGCCGGCGCCACACAGGCCGGCCGGAGGGAAAGCGATGGGTAGGACACTCGCGGAGAAGGTCTGGGACGACCATGTCGTCCGGCGCGCCGAGGGCGAGCCCGACCTCCTCTTCATCGATCTGCACCTGCTGCACGAGGTGACCAGCCCGCAGGCCTTCGACGGTCTGCGTCAGGCGGGGCGCCCGGTGCGCCGCCTCGACCTCACCATCGCCACCGAGGATCACAACACCCCGACCCTCGACATCGACAAGCCCATCGCGGACCCGGTCTCCCGGGCCCAGCTGGAGACGCTCCGCAAGAACTGCGCCGAGTTCGGCGTGCGCCTGCATTCCCTGGGCGACGTCGAGCAGGGCGTCGTCCACGTGGTGGGACCGCAGCTGGGCCTGACCCAGCCGGGCACCACCGTGGTCTGCGGTGACTCGCACACCTCCACGCACGGCGCCTTCGGCGCGCTGGCGTTCGGCATCGGCACCTCGCAGGTCGAGCATGTGCTGGCCACCCAGACGCTGCCGCTGGCCCGCCCCAAGACCATGGCCATCACGGTCGACGGCGAACTGCCCGAGGGCGTCACCGCCAAGGACCTGATCCTGGCGATCATCGCCAAGATCGGTACCGGCGGCGGCCAGGGCTACATCCTGGAATACCGCGGCTCCGCCATCGAGAAGCTCTCGATGGAAGCCCGCATGACCATCTGCAACATGTCGATCGAGGCCGGCGCCCGCGCGGGCATGATCGCCCCCGACGAGACCACCTTCGACTACCTCAAGGGCCGCGCCCACGCCCCCGAGGGCGAGGAATGGGACGCCGCCGTCGCGTACTGGAAGACGCTGAAGACGGACGAGGACGCGGAATTCGACGAGGAGGTCGTCATCGACGCCGCCTCCCTCTCTCCGTTCGTCACCTGGGGCACCAACCCCGGCCAGGGCGCGCCGCTTTCGGCGTCCGTCCCCGATCCGGCTTCGTACGAAGACGCTTCGGAGCGGATGGCCGCCGAAAAGGCCCTGGAATACATGGGGTTGACCGCCGGAGAGCCGCTGCGCGACATCAAGGTGGACACCGTCTTCGTAGGTTCCTGCACCAACGGCCGTATCGAGGACCTGCGTGCCGCCGCCGCGATCGTCGAGGGCCGCAAAGTCGCCGACGGCGTACGGATGCTGGTCGTCCCGGGCTCCGCGCGGGTCGGTCTGCAAGCCGTTTCCGAGGGCCTGGACGTCGTCTTCAAGGAGGCCGGCGCCGAATGGCGGCACGCGGGCTGCTCGATGTGTCTGGGCATGAACCCCGACCAGCTGGCTCCCGGTGAGCGCTCCGCGTCCACCTCCAACCGCAACTTCGAGGGCAGGCAGGGCAAGGGCGGCCGTACGCACCTGGTCTCGCCGCAGGTCGCCGCCGCGACCGCCGTGCTGGGCCACCTGGCCTCGCCCGCCGACCTGTCCGACGCCCCCGTGCCCGCTGGAGTCTGAGAGCCATGGAAGCATTCACCACGCACACCGGCCGGGCCGTCCCGCTGCGCCGCAGCAACGTCGACACCGACCAGATCATCCCCGCCCACTGGCTCAAGAAGGTGACGCGGGACGGGTTCGAGGACGGACTGTTCGAGGCCTGGCGCAAGGACTCCTCGTTCATCCTCAACCAGCCCGAGCGCAAGGGCGCCACGGTCCTGGTCGCCGGACCCGACTTCGGTACGGGCTCCTCGCGCGAGCACGCCGTCTGGGCGCTGCAGAACTACGGCTTCAAGGCCGTCATCTCGTCGCGCTTCGCCGACATCTTCCGCGGCAACTCGCTCAAGAACGGCCTGCTCACGGTGGTTCTGGAGCAGAAGATCGTGGATGCGCTGCAGGAGCTGACGGAACAGGACCCACAGGCCGAGATCACCGTCGATCTGGAGGCCCGCGAGGTGCGCGCCGAGGGCATCACCGCCGCCTTCGAACTCGACGAGAACGCCCGCTGGCGGCTGCTGAACGGCCTGGACGACATCTCCATCACCCTCCAGAACGAGGGCGACATCGCCACGTACGAGGCCAAGCGCCCGTCGTACAAGCCGAAGACGCTCCAGGTCTGACCCACAGGCCGTAGCCACGGCTGATTTCAGCCACCGCAACATCCCTCTGTACCCCCAATCGTGGACGGTTGGGGGTACAGCTGTGTCTGCCTCCGGGCGGCCTTCCAAAGGGTCGGTCCGGGGCCTCAACTCCCCTAGTTACAAAGGCGGTTGCCGGGGTACACGACCCGGCGTGCCGGGTCGTGCCGAGGTGCTCAGGACCCCCTCCAGGGACGGCAGTTACCCCCTGCGCAGGCGACAACTCGCCCCAGATGGCACAATCTGTGCATGGAACACGACGGCCAACTCGAGCTCTACGTGGCAGTCGCGGCCCAACTGAAGGAAGCGCACACAAGAGTGCGCGCACTGCAAGTCCCGGAGGGCGTACGGATGGCGCTGACCCGGAAGCTGCTGGTCATTACGGCCGTGGCCAAGCACGATCTCGCCGATGCGGCAAGGCGTCTGGAGCGGTTCACCACGGACCTCGACGAGGGTCGATTCCTCGAAGGGGAACGCTGAGGAACTCCGCGACAGCCCGAGTTCGTTGCGGCACAAGGGTGATTAGCCCGTTTCGTGTTTGATTTGCGGTATATATCTGCCTAACGTGCGAAAAAGCTTGAACGCATTCGTTCGGGCAATGTCTCCGAAGGGGAAGACGTGAACAAGGCGCAGCTCGTAGAAGCGATTGCCGACAAGGTCGGCGGGCGTCAGCAGGCCGCTGACGCGGTCGACGCCGTACTGGACGCCGTCGTCCGTGCGGTTGTCGCCGGCGAACGGGTCTCGGTCACTGGCTTCGGTTCGTTCGAGAAGGTCGACCGTCCGGCCCGATACGCCCGCAACCCGCAGACCGGAGAGCGCGTTCGGGTCAAGAAGACCTCCGTGCCGCGCTTCCGCGCGGGTCAGGGCTTCAAGGACCTGGTGAGCGGCTCCAAGAAGCTCCCGCGCGGCGGCGAGGTCTCCGTCAAGAAGGCGCCCAAGGGCAGCCTGACCGGCGGCGCTTCGGTGACGGTCAAGAAGGCCGCGGCCAAGAAGGCCACCGCCAAGAAGGCCGCGGCGAAGAAGACCACCGCCAAGAAGGCGACGCCGGCGAAGAAGACCACGGCGACCGCCAAGAAGACCACCGCCAAGAAGGCGGCGCCGGCGAAGAAGACGACGTCGACCGCCAAGAAGACCACGGCGAAGCAGACGACCGCCAAGAAGGCGACCGCCAAGAAGGCCCCGGCGAAGAAGGCGACGGCCAAGAAGGCCCCCGCCAAGAAGTCGACGGCTCGCAAGACCACCGCCAAGAAGACCACCGCCCGCTCGTAACAAGGGCGCGAGGGCAACTCACGCGCCGGGCCGGGCTCCCACTGGGAGCCCGGCCCGCGGCGTGTCACGGCCTCCGGAAAAGCCTGTCTAGAAGGTCTGCAGCGTGATCAGGGTGATCCGGCGGGCCTCGCCCGCACCCTCGGTCTCGATGCGCACGCGCTGACCGGGGCGCAGCAGCCGCAGCCCCCCGGCGTCGAACGCCGGCCCGTCGAAGGGCACCGGAGTGCCGTCGTCGAGCAGCACCTGTCCACTGCGGGTCTCGGGGTCGTACGTGTACGCGGTCGCCTGCATGGGGGCAGCCTAGGCGCTCCCCTTGAGAACCTGCTCTTCGAGGCGGTGCACAACGCGCGGGCATGCCCGGGCACCGACCGCCCGCCTACTGCCCCGGAATCAGCAATCGCGCCGCAGCCGCCGCCGTACGGGGCCCCACCCCCAGGGCCAGCGCGGCCCGCAGATCGTCCCCGGTGTCCACGTCCTGCCGTACGGAATCCACCGCGTCGAGGCGCAGTTCCACGGCACCCGAGGCGTGATGCCGGGCCCGGGAATCCGCACCGAAAGCCGGAAGCAATTCCCGGGCCCGCCCGGCGGCCAGCAGAGTTGTACCGATTGCGGCGGCATCCGGCAGAAATGCGCGGGGGAATTCGGCGGCGGCGTCGAGTACCCGGGACAATTCCGTCGGCCGCAGCGCGGGCAGATCGGCGTTGAGGGCCGCCACGGCGGGGTCGGTGCGCCAGGACCGTACGACCGCGGCCGCGTGCGCCAAAGCCGCGTTCAGGCCGCCTCCGGGTTCGTCCGCAATGATCCGGGCGCCGAGCGCGGCCAGCTCTTCTCCGGCCAGGGCGTCGCCCGTGACGACCGCCACATCCCGGACCGCGGCGCAGGCCAGCGCGGCCGTCACGGTGTCCTGTGCGAACGCGAGGGCGAGGCCCGGGCGCAGTCCGTCGGCGGCCGTGTCCGCCAGCCTGCTCTTGGCCCGCGCCAGAGATTTGAGGGGTACGACCACAGTCCACCGCACGAGCGTTCCGCCCTCCTTTGTCGCGCCCCATTGTGACCCGGCCGCCCCAGCGGCCCGCAGGCCGGGGCGTACGGTGTTCTCGACAGACAGGCGGCCTGGGGCGACACTTGTGCGGCCCCCCAGGCCTTAGAGGAAGGTGTCCGCGTGCCCCGCCGCAGAATCGGCTTCTGGTACCGCTTCGCAGCGGTCCTCTGCAAACCACCACTGGTGGTTCTGATCAAGCGGGACTGGCGCGGAATGGAGAACATTCCGGTCGAGGGCGGATTTATCACCGCGGTGAACCACAATTCGCATGTGGATCCCTTCGCGTATGCGCACTATCAGTACAACACCGGGCGTGTTCCGCGATTTCTGGCGAAGGCCGCCCTTTTCAGGAAGGGATTCGTGGGGGCCGCGATGCGCGGCACCGGACAGATCCCCGTCTATCGCGAGAGCACCGACGCGCTGAGCGCCTTCCGGGCCGCGATCGACGCCGTGGAGCGAGGTGAGTGCGTCGCGTTCTATCCCGAGGGCACCCTCACCCGCG
Organism: Streptomyces sp. NPDC048415; assembly: GCF_040651675.1. Classification (NCBI taxonomy): domain Bacteria; kingdom Bacillati; phylum Actinomycetota; class Actinomycetes; order Kitasatosporales; family Streptomycetaceae; genus Streptomyces; species Streptomyces sp. NPDC048415. The sequence goes on from NZ_JBEZKJ010000030.1 coordinate 63,118, forward strand.
ACCCCGACGGCTGGCCGATGATCGCCAAGACCGGTGCCGCGCGGGTCGCCCTGCAGACCAAGTGCCCGGTGATTCCGGTCGCCCAGTGGGGCGCGAACGAACTCCTGGCCCCGTACGCCAAGAAACCCAACCTCCTTCCACGCAAGACCCACCACGTGCTCGCGGGCCCGCCGGTGGACCTCTCGCGTTTCTACGACAGGGAGATGAGCCCGGACCTCCTGAAGGAGGCCACCGAGGTCATCATGGCCGCCATCACCGCGCAGCTGGAGGAGATCCGCGGCGAGAAGGCGCCCAAGACGCCGTACGACCCGCGTGAGGTGCGCATCGCGCAGCGTCGCAGGGCCGCGGCCAAGGAAAAAGCACAGCAGGAAGAGGGGCAGGGCACGTGAGCAAGCCGGTCAGGGCGGCCGTCTTCGGGACCGGATCGTGGGGTACGGCCTTCGGCATGGTGCTCGCCGACGCGGGGTGCGACGTCACCCTGTGGGCGCGCCGCGGCGAACTCGCCGACGCGGTCAACTCCACCCGGATGAACCCGGACTACCTCCCGGGCATCGAACTCCCCGAGAACCTGCGGGCCACCACGGATGCCGCGAAGGCCGCGCGCGACGCCGACTTCACCGTGCTCGCCGTGCCCTCCCAGACCCTGCGCGCCAACCTCGCGGACTGGGTGCCGCTGCTCGCCCCGAGCACCGTGCTCGTCTCCCTCATGAAGGGCGTCGAACTCGGCACGGTGAAGCGGATGAGCGAGGTCATCGAGGAGGTCGCCAAGGTGTCGCCGGACCGCGTCGCCGTGGTGACCGGGCCCAACCTCGCCAAGGAGATCGCCCAGCGGATGCCGGCCGCCGCGGTCGTCGCCTGCCGTGACGAGTCGGTGGCCCAGCGACTCCAGGCCGCCTGCCACACGCCGTACTTCCGGCCGTACACGAACACCGACGTCGTCGGCTGCGAACTCGGCGGCGCCGTCAAGAACGTGATCGGTCTCGCCGTCGGTATCGCCGACGGCATGGGCCTCGGGGACAACGCCAAGGGCTCGCTCATCACCCGTGGCCTCGCCGAGACGACCCGCCTCGGACTCGTCATGGGCGCCGACCCGATGACGTTCTCCGGCCTCGCGGGTCTCGGTGACCTCGCCGCCACCTGCTCCTCGCCGCTCTCCCGCAACCACACCTTCGGGCTCAACCTCGGCAAGGGCATGACCCTGCAGGAGACCATCGCGGTCACCAGGCAGACCGCGGAGGGCGTCAAGTCCTGTGAGTCCGTGCTGGATCTGGCCCGCAGACACGGCGTCGACATGCCCATCACGGAGACGGTCGTCAGCATCGTCCACGAGGGCAAGCCGCCGGTGGTCGCCCTCAAGGAGCTGATGTCGCGCAGCGCGAAGCCCGAACGGCGCTGACACGCAACGCTGCCCGACCGCTCGGTCGACGCTGGGAATCAACGCTGCGCGACCGCCGCCCGTACGGCGCTGGGAATCGACGCGTGACGACCGCTCGGTCGACGCTGGGAATTCAACGCTGCCCGACCGCCGCCCGTACGGCGCTGGGAAGCAACGCTGCGCGACTGCCGCCCGTACGGTGCTGGGAATCGACGCGTGACGACCGCTCGGACAGGGCCGGGAATCAACGCTGCGCGACCGCCCGTGCGACGCTGAGCAACGGCCGTCGTGGGGCGCTGACTCACCGCCGTACCAACGGGTACTCTCAACGCGATATGAGCACCGAGAACCTCCCCCAGAGCCCTGAGCAGCCGCCTCGCAAGCCGCGCGTGGCCGTCGTCTTCGGCGGCCGCAGCTCCGAACACGGGATCTCCGTGGTCACGGCCGGCGCCGTCCTGAGCGCCATCGACCGTACGAAGTACGACGTACTGCCGATCGGCATCACCCAGGACGGCCGTTGGGCGCTCACCGCGGACGAGCCGGAACGCATGGCGATCGTCGACCGGAAGCAGCCCAGCGTCGAGCAGCTCGCCGAGTCGAGCGAGGGCGGCGTGGTGCTCCCCGTCGACCCGGCCAACCGCGAAGTCGTCTACAGCGAGCCCGGTTCGGTTCCCAAGGCCCTCGGCGAGGTCGACGTCGTCTTCCCCATGCTGCACGGTCCCTACGGCGAGGACGGCACCCTGCAGGGCCTCCTGGAGCTCTCCGGAGTCCCCTACGTCGGCTCGGGCGTGCTCGCCTCGGCCGTCGGCCAGGACAAGGACTACATGAAGCGGGTGTTCACCTCGTTCGGCCTGAAGGTGGGCCCGTACGTGGTGATCCGGCCGCGCGAGTGGGAGCGCGACGAGTCGGTCGCCCGCAAGAAGATCATCGACTTCGCGGGCGAGCACGGCTGGCCGCTGTTCGTGAAGCCCGCGCGCGCGGGGTCGTCGTTCGGCATCACCAAGGTCGACGACCTCTCGGGCCTCGACGAGGCGATCGCGGTGGCCCAGCGGCACGACCCGAAGATCATCGTGGAGGCGCTGCTGCGCGGCCGCGAGATCGAGTGCGGGGTCCTGGAGTTCGAGGACGGGCCGCGCGCCTCCGTGCCCGCGGAGATCCCGCCCGTGCAGTCCCACGCCTTCTACGACTTCGAGGCCAAGTACATCGACTCGGCCGACGGGATCGTGCCCGCGCCGCTCACCGAGGAGCAGACCGCCGAGGTGCGGCGGCTGGCCGTCGAGGCGTTCGAGGCGGCCTCCTGCGAGGGCCTGGTCCGCGCGGACTTCTTCCTCACCGAGGACGGCGAGTTCGTGATCAACGAGATCAACACGATGCCGGGCTTCACGCCGATCTCCATGTACCCGCGGATGTGGCAGGAGACGGGCGTCAGCTACCCGGAGCTGGTGGACCGCCTGGTGCAGGCGGCGCTGCGGCGGTCGACGGGGCTGCGCTGAGCACTTCGTAGGACGGCCGTGTCAGTTGGCGATCCCCTTGGGGATCGCCTTCTTGATGGAGGCGGCCAGGTCGACGAGCATGCCGGAGGTGTCCCGCCCCTTGGGGACGGTCACCTGGACGTACGCGCTGCGGTTGGCGGTGGTGAAGCGGTTCGAGCCGTCGTCCTGCTTCTCCATCAGCCAGTCGACGCCGTTCACGCCGCCGCCGGCCGCCTTCGGGTCGTCGCCGAGCGCCACCTTCGGGTCGATCATCTTGGGAGGCCGCTCCACACCGCAGCGCAGTATGATCGCCGGGCTTCCCCAGCCCGCGGTCAGCGCGGACCGGGGCTCGGGGTCCTGGCGGCTTTGGCCGTCCACCTTCCGCGGCAGCACCTTGTCCAGGTTCTGGCACAGCTTGGTGACCTTCGCGTCCGGGCTCGGAACCGCGACGGAGACACTGTCGTCTGCTGAGGAGCAGCCCGCGATCGTGATCAGCAGTGCGAAGGCGGGCAGCCCGAAGAAAGCGGCGTGCCGGTGACGGAAGAAGTTCACCGGCCAAGGGTAGACGGGGGCTAGAGGTGAACGACCGGGCAGGTCAGGGTACGGGTGATGCCATCCACTTGCTGGACCTTCGCAACCACCATGCGGCCGAGTTCGTCGACCGTGTCGGCCTGGGCACGCACGATCACGTCGTACGGTCCTGTCACGTCCTCTGCCTGGATCACCCCCGGGATCTTGCTGATCGTCTCGGCGACGGTCGACGCTTTGCCGACCTCCGTCTGGATCAGGATGTACGCCTGTACCACGGAACCTCCAGGGCGGCCACGAGGATCATGTGGGGAAAAGGAACGCCACGGTATCGCGTTGCCGCTCGCCACGGGGAGACCCGGGGTGATGGGGGCTTGCGCGCCGGGGTGCAGGGACAGGACAAGTTGACGGTCAACTCGACCGTACCGAGTACGCAGACGGCTCGCGACCGGGCACGGGTAGCGACAGAGGGAGCACGACGATCATGAAGGGTACCGTGGGCGAGTTGGGGGAGTTCGGGCTCATCCGAGAGCTCACCTCGCGTCTCACCACCACCCCGGCGGTCCGGGTCGGGCCCGGCGACGACGCCGCGGTGGTGGCCGCGCCGGACCGCAGGGTCGTGGCGAGCACCGACATCCTCCTGGAGGGACGGCACTTCCGCCGCGACTGGTCCACGGCGTACGACGTCGGGCGCAAGGCGGCCGCGCAGAACCTCGCGGACATCGCCGCCATGGGCGCCGTACCGACCGCGCTGCTGCTCGGCCTGGTCGTCCCGGCCGAACTCCCGGCCACCTGGCCCTCCGAGCTGATGGACGGGCTGCGCGACGAATGCCAGGTCGCCGGCGCCGCCGTGGTCGGCGGCGATGTCGTACGCGGCGACACCATCACCGTCGCGATCACCGCCCTCGGCGATCTGCGCAACCACGAGCCGGTCACCCGGGCCGGCGCCCAGCCCGGTGACGTGGTCGCCGTGACGGGCTGGCTGGGCTGGTCGGCGGCCGGATATGCGGTGCTCTCGCGGGGCTTCCGCTCGCCGCGCGCCTTCGTCGAGGCCCACCGGCGCCCCGAACCGCCGTATCACGCCGGTCCGGCGGCCGCCGGGCTCGGCGCGACCTCGATGACGGACGTCAGCGACGGGCTGATCGCCGATCTCGGGCACATCGCCGAGGCGAGCAAGGTGCGCATCGACGTCCGCTCCGGGGACATCGACATCCCCTCCCAGATGAACGACATCGGGCAGGCCGTCGGCGTCGACCCGCTCCAGTGGGTGCTCACCGGCGGCGAGGACCACGCGATCGTCGCGACCTTCCCACCGGACGTGAAACTGCCCGCCCGCTGGAAGGTCATCGGCGAGGTCCTCAACCCGTCGGCGCTGCCGCAGGTCACCGTGGACGGCGCGCCCTGGACGAGCAAGGGCGGCTGGGACCACTTCGGGGACATCGAGTCGTGATTGCTCGCGGCGTCGAGCAGGGCGTGCAGGGCGTGCAGGGTAACGCTGGTGCTGGTGCTGGTGCTGGTGCTGGTGCTGGTGCTGGTGCTGGTGCCGGTGCCGGTGTTGGTCGTGGTGCGGGTACGGGTGCTGGCTGCTCCCGCGCCGGGTAGAACTGCCCTGATTTGCGCGGTGCTTGGGAGCTACCCCCTTCACGGGCGGGGTTCAGGGCGGGGTGTCGGCCAGGCGCGGTCGGCGACGGTGCGTAGGCGTTTGTGTGAACGCTTCCGGCCACGGGAGTGCGTAAGCGTTTGCGTAAACGCTTCCGTCGACGGCGCGTAAGCGGTTGCGCAAACGCTTACGGCGATCGGGCGTAAGCGGTTGCGTAGGCGCTTACGCCGATGTTTACGCCCATGGGCATTCAGGCGTGCCGTGTCGCCCAGGCCCCGGCGGGCGGCCGCCACCTTGTCGGAAGCGCCGGCCGTACGGGCCAGGGAGGCGGCGTGCGTGTAGTGCGCGGCCGCCCCTTCGAGATCTCCCGTGTGCAGCAGGACGGTGGCCCGGCGCTGCAACAGGTCACCGGTCTCCTCGGGCGCCGCCAGCTCCCGTACGGAGACCAGGGCCTCGTCGATCAGCCGCAGGGCCCGCACGTGGTCGCCGCGCAGGTCGGCGAGCAGGGCCAGCGGGTCGAGGCAGTTGGCCAGGCCCCAGCGGTCGCCGGTGGCCCGGAATCCCGTCAGCCCCCGGGTGAACGCGGCCTCGGACGCCACGGGGCGCCCGCGGAACAACTGCTGGAAACCGTCGCCGAGTTCCAGCAGGGCCAGCCCCCAGGGATCGTCGCCGACCTGGAGGCGCACCTGTTCGTCGGTGACACGGCGCGGGCCGTCGGCCACCGACCACATCACGAAGGCGAAGGGAAGCCGGAGTTGGTGGTTGTGGGCACCGAAGAGGGTGGCCGCGCGGTCCAGGCGCTCCCGCGCGGCAGGGTCGTCGCCGTCCCCGGAGACCGTGTTGATCAAGCACAGGACGTACTCCTCCGTCAGCCCCTCCGGGGGAGTGCTGCCCACGGCCGCCAGCAGCTCATGAGCAAGCGACACCTGCTCGCTGTGCAGGCCGCGCAGGCGCCAGAACCAGGACAGTGCGGCCATGAGGAGCAGCGCGCATCTCGCGTTCGCGCGCACGAGGTGGCGAAGGGCCGCGTCCAGATTGCCGTGCTCGGCGCCCAGCCGGGCCAGCCACGGGAGTTGGCCGCCGCCCCGGAGACGAGGTTCGGTCTTCTCGGCCAGGCGCAGGAAGTACCTGGCGTGGATGTCCCGCAGCCGATCCTCCTCACCGGCCCGCGCGAGCTGCTCGGCGGCGAACGCGCGGATGGTCTCCAGCATCCGATAGCGCCCGTCGGCCACCTCCAGCAGGGATTTCTCCGCCAGCGAGGCCAGCAGATCCTCGGGATACGGCACTCCGCACACGGCCTCGACCGCCTCGAGGGTCGCGCCCGCGGAGAACACCGTGAGCCGCCGGGCCAACTCACGCTCCTCCTCGGCCAGGAGGTCCCAGCTCCACTCCACGACAGCCCGCAGGGTGCGGTGCCGGGGCGCCTTGGTGCGGTCGCCCCGCGAGAGCACCCGAAAACGGTCGTCGAGGCGCTCGGCGAGCTCGTCGGGGGTGAGGGTGCGCAGCCGGGCCGCGGCCAGTTCGATGGCCAGCGGCAGTCCGTCGAGCGCGGCACAGATGTCGGTCACGCGCGCGTGACCTTCGAAATCCGGGCGCACGGCGGCGGCCCGGTCCAGGAACAGCCCGACGGCGGACTCCGGCGGCAGCGGCGGGACCGGGCACAGCACCTCGCCGGTGATACCCAGGGACTCGCGGCTCGTGGCCAGGATCCGCACGCCGGGGCAGGCACCGAGAAGCAGCGCGGCGACTCGGGCCGCGTCCTCGATCAGGTGCTCGCAGTTGTCCAGCACCAGCAGCAGCTCGCGGTCCTCCAGCGCGTCGAGGAGCCGCTGGGTGGTGTCGGTCGCGGGGGTGCGGAAGCCCTCGCGCACGCCGAGTGCGGTGAGGAGGGCGTGCGGGATTTGGGAGCCGTCGGTGAGGCTGGTGAGGTCGGCGAAGTAAACGTTTGCGTAAGCGCTGGCGCAAGCGTTTGCGTTGGGGTTGACGTATGTGTCGGCGACGTAAGCGTGTGCATTGGGGTTGACGTGCCCGTCGGCGCTCGCGTAAGCGCTTGCGCCAGCGTTTACGTGGACCTCCGCCCCCCTGCTCGCGGCCTCGAGCGCCAGGCGGGTCTTGCCCGCGCCGCCCGGCCCGGTGAGCGTCACCAGGCGAGCCCGCGCGAGCAGTTCCCCGATCCGCCGGAGTTCCGCGTCGCGGCCGATGAAGCGCGTCAGCTGGGCCGGGACGCGCCGCTGGGCAGGCGCCGCGCCCTTGAGCAGCTCCAGGTGGAGCGCGGACAGCTCGGGCGTCGGATCAGCACCCAGCTCGTCCGCGAGAGTGCGCCGCGCCTCCTCGTACACCGTGAGCGCCTCGGCGGACCGCCCGCCCGCGTGCAGGGCCCGCATGAGCTGGCCATACAGCCGCTCGCTCAGTGGATGCGCGGTGAGCAGCTCGCGCAGCTCCGGTATGAGTTCGGGACCGCCGCCGAGTGCGAGCTCGGCGTCGACGCGGTCCTGGGTGGCGGTGAGCCGGAGTTCGTGGAGCCGGGTGATCTGGGCGTGCGCGTCGGGCAGGTCGGCGAGGGCGGAGCCGCGCCACAGGGCGAGTGCTTCCCGGAGCGCTGCCGCCGCGCCCGCGTGGTCGCCTCGGCCGAGGGCTGTGCGGCCCTCGCGCGCCAGGCGCTCGAAACGGTGGGCGTCGACGGCCTCCGGAGAGACGTCGAGGCGGTAGCCGATGGGGGAGGCCGTGATCTCCGTGTGGGGAGCGAGTCGCTTGCGCAACCGGGAGATCTGGGACTGGAGGGCGTTGGCGGCCCCGGCCGGTGGCTCGGCACCGTACAGTCCGTCGGTCAGCCGCTCCGTGGACACCGTCTGCCCGGCGTGCAGCAGAAGCAGGGTGAGCAGGGCGCGTGGCCTGGGGCCGCCGGGGTCCAGCGGGCTGCCGTCCTCGCTGCGGATGTCGAGGGAGCCGAGGATGCCGAAGCGCATTGGGCAGATTCTGGCAGCTCGCGCGGGCGCGCGTACGACAAAAAACCGGCCCACCCTGAGGTGGACCGGTTTCTGTAAGCGAACCAGCAGTGGTTGCGCGCTAGCGTAGCGTCAGCGCGAGACCTTGCCGGCCTTGATGCACGAGGTGCAAGCGTTCACGCGCTTCGGCGTCCCGCCGACCACGGTACGGACGCGCTGGATGTTGGGGTTCCAGCGACGGGACGTACGGCGGTGCGAGTGCGAGATGTTGTTGCCGAAGCCCGGCCCCTTGCCGCAGACGTCGCAGTTGGCAGCCACGGGTCACTCCAAAGACTTCAGATGCACTTACGGTTGATCCCGGCATGCCGGGATCAAGATCTAGGATCTGAGTGGCGGTGCCAGGGGGAAGGCCCGATCGGATCGGGCAACTGGAGCAGCATACAACGACTGCGTCCGGAGAACGAAACTACCATGGCTGCCCCCGGCCTCGCTCCAGCCCACCTCAGGGCCCCTACCGGCAGTAACCCGTTCTGGGTCTACGCTGCGTCCCACGTCCAGCAGCTCAAGGAGGCGCAGGTGCCGCAGGTGCCGCAGACATTCGATGCTCTCGCGGTGCGCACCTGGTGCGGGCTCGCGCTGGAGGCGCTGGGACGCGCGCGCGAGGAGATCGACGCGATCAATGTCTACCCGGTGGCCGACGGAGACACCGGGACGAATCTCTATCTGACGGTGGAGTCGGCGACGGCGGCGGTCGAGGCGGTTTTCGCGGGTTACGAGACCGTGGCGGCCCCGGGGCGCGGGACGGTGACTCCTGCCGGGGGCGAGACGGTGGCTGCTCTTGGGCGCGAAACGGAGACTCGCTCGGGGCGCGACACGGTGGCTGCTCTTGGACGCGAGAGCGTGGCTGCCCCGGGGCGCGATGCGGCGCCCGCCTCGGCGACCGAGCGGCCCACCCTCGCCGACGCCGTACGCGCGATGGCGCACGGGGCGCTCATCGGGGCCCGCGGCAACTCCGGGACCATCCTCGCGCAGCTGCTGCGCGGTATGTCTCAGGTCTTCGCCGCCGACAGTGAGACCGCTCACACCGACGACCAGGGGCTACGGCTCGCGCTGCGGCACGCCGCGGACTCCGCGCGTCAGGCGGTCGCGCACCCCGTCGAAGGCACCGTCCTCACAGTCGCCGCGGCCGCCGCCGACGCGGCCACCGGCGCGGAGGGGGACTGCGGCACGGTCGCGCGCGCGGCGTACGAAGGGGCGCGAGCCGCCCTGGCCGCGACCCCCGGACAACTGGCCGTCCTTGAGCGCGCCGGTGTGGTCGACGCGGGCGGACGGGGACTGGTGGCGGTGCTGGCGGCGCTGGTGGAGACCCTGACCGGGGAGGCGCCGGGAGCGCTCGACGGTCCCGCGGCGGTCCACGCGCGCGTGATGGAGGCTCACGCGCGCGTGAGGGAGCCCGTGACCGATGTCATCGGCGCCGGTATCGGCGGGGTCCACGCGGACGTGTGCGCGGACGGGGTGCCGGAGAAAGGTGGCCCCGCCTTCGAGGTGATCTATCTCCTGGAGGCGGACGACGTGGCGGTGGCCGGGCTGCGGGACCGGCTCGACAGGCTCGGGGACTCGCTCGTCGTGGTCGGCGGGGACGGGCTGTGGAACGTCCATGTGCACGTGGACGACGCCGGCGCCGCGGTGGAGGCGGGCGTCGAGGCCGGTCGGCCGTACCGGATCAGGATCACGCACTTCGGTCTCGGGGACGCCCACGCCGCGGGCGCGGCCGGGCGGCCACCCCGGGAGCGGGCACAGCGCGCCGTCGTGGCGGTCGTGCCCGGCGAGGGCCTGGCCGGGCTGTACTCGGAGGCCGGGGCGACCACCGTGCTCGCACGGCCCGGGGAACCTCCCGCCAGCGGGGAGCTCGTCGAGGCCGTACGGCGGGCCCACGCGCGCGAGGTGGTGCTGCTGCCCAACGACGCCGAGCTGCGCCACACCGCGGCGGCCGCTGCCGAGCAGGCCCGCGCGGACGGCATCCGGGTCGCGCTGATCCCGACCCGCTCCGCCGTGCAGGGCATCGCCGCGCTCGCCGTGCACGAGCAGGAGCGCCGCTTCGACGAGGACGTGGTCGCCATGACCTCGGCGGCCGGCGCCACCCGCTACGCCGAAGTCGTCGTCGCCGAGCGGCAGTCCTGGACCATGGCCGGCATCTGCCAGGCCGGTGACGTCCTCGGCCTCATCGATGGCGATGTCGCCGTGATCGGCTCCGACATCGCCGCCACCGCCGAAACCGTCCTCGACCGCATGCTCGCCGCCGGCGGCGAAATGGTCACCCTAGTCCTCGGCGACGAGGCTCCCGACGCCATCGCCACCCATCTGGAAACACGGGTACGGGAGTCATACCTGGCGGTGGACACGGTGGTGTACCGGGGCGGACGGCAGGGAGCGCTGTTGCTGATCGGCGTCGAGTAGTAGATCTTCAGCCCGTCCGGCGTTTGAGGACGAGCGCGGAGCGCGATACGGGGGGTCTGGGGGGCGGAGCCCCCAGGTACGGGACGGGTAGGGGCGGAGGGGGCGAAACCCACCCCACCGGCACCCCGGCACCCGGCACCCCGGCACTCCGCACCCGGCAGCCCGCATCGGGCACCCCGCAGCCCGCACCCGGGACCCCACACCCCGCCCGCACCCTCGCCACGGCTCAGCGCGTCTCCGCCGCCCCCATGAGCTCCCGCATCCTCTCCGCCTCGGCCCGCCGATCCTCCGCGACCTCCCCCTCCAGCCCCGCGCAAACGGAAAGCACCGCACGCGCGCGTGCAGCCGCCTCCCCGGGCCGCCCCAGGTCGGCCTCCAGCCACCCAGCGGCGAGTTCGGCTCCGGTCCGGGCGTCGAGGACCTCGTCGCCGAGGGAGGCGAACACGGCGATCGCCTGCGTGATGTGGCCGAGGGCCTCCGCGAACGCGGTCTGTGCGGCGGCCTCCGCCGCGTCCTTGGGCACGGAACGTGCCACAAGGTCCCCGAACTGGCGCCACGTGTGGCCGAGTTCGGCGACGAGACGGCGGCGCGCATCCTCCTCCGACGAGACAGCTGGCGAGACAGTCGACGAGACAGCTGGCGGGCCAGCCGACGAGCCCGACGCGACGGTCGCGCCCCCGACCGCCGACTCGCACTCCCGCACCGCCGCCCCCATCAACTCCCGCGCCTCGTCGAGCTCCCCGCCCACACGGGCCGTCGCCCACGCGCGCGCCCGCAGCGAACGGACCAGCCCGTGGATGTTGCCGAGGTCGCGCCAGAGATCGCCGGCGCGGGCGTACGCCTGGTCCGCCTGGGCGGTCAGCCCGGCGTGCCCGAGGGCCTCGGCGGCGAGATGCGCGAGCATCGCGTGGTCGCGCTGCTCGGGCCAGTGCCGGGCGATCTCCGCGGCCCGCAGCCAGTGTTCCGCGGCCTCGCGATGTTCGCCGAGTTCGGTGAGACAGTCACCGAGCCACCACCGGGTCTGGACGATCGCGCCGTCGCCGTGCATGTCGGTCGTCAGATCGGGCAGTGCCGACTCCAGTATCTCGGCGGCCTCCGCCCACCGCCCCTGACGGAGCAGGAAACCACCGAGCTGGTGCCGGGCCCAGGCACCGAGCGTGGTGGCCTCGCCCGCTTCGTCGGCCCAGTGCGCGGCCTCCAGGGCGTGCTCCGAGGCGGGCCGGAACTGCCCGGTGGTGGCCAGGATTTCGGCGAGCTGCAGGTGGAGCTGGGCATGGCCCGTCGGCTCCAGATACGCCCCTCCGTGGTCCAGCGCCGCGCGCGCCGCCCGCTGCGCACCGTCCGCATCGCCGAGGTGCAGGGCGATCCCGGCGAGCCGGGAGTCGTACTCGACGGCGAACCACGGCAGTCCGGCCGCCACGAATCCCTCGACGGCCCGCGAGAGCAGCTCCGCGGCCGCCTCGGCGTCCCCGGAACGCGCCGCGAGCTCCCCGAGCATCGCCTGCGCCTCCGCTGCCCGCGAGGCCAACGCCACGCCGTCCCCGACACGCGGCTCGACAAAAGCCAACAACTCGCGAGCGGCCTCCTCCGCGGCGGCACGGACGGTACCCCCGGCCTCCGCAGGTCCCGCTGTCCCGCTCCTGGAGCCGGCCTCCGCCTGATCCACCAAGTGCATCCATATCCGCGCCCGCCCCACCAGCACGGACGCCGTCTGCGACGCCCCCGTCCCACCCTCCGCGAAGAGGGCGAGCACCGCCGCGTACAGCTCCGAGACGGCCGTCAGGGCCTCGTCGGCCTCGCCTGCCAGCGCGTGCACGTACGCGGCACGGGCGCGCGCCGCCAGCGCCTCACCGGGGTCGCCCGCCTCGGCGTACAGCTCGGCCGCCTGATGGAAGAGTTCGCCGCCCTCCGGACCGCGCCCCATCGCCGCGTGGTCGGCGATCTCCGCGCGGTTGCGGGCATCCAGCTCGTGGCCCTCCGCGGCTCGCGAGACCGCCGCCCACGCCGCTACGGCGTCCGGGCTCCGGAGATCCGAGAGCCGCCGGGCCTCGGTGAGCAGCGCGGACAGGCCGGGCTCGGCGGCGGATTCCGCGACGGCGTCCGGCACGGGCGCGGACGCCGGCGCCCGATGCCCGGTGCGCGTGGGGCGCGCGGAGCGCACGCCCAGCGGCAGTCGGTCCACGAGCGCGGGCTGATCCATCCGCGCGCGGGCGCGCTCACTGATGTACGACGTGCCGTTGCGCGCGTCGAAGCGCGCGGCCAGCGAGAGGGCCTCCCCGCGCGCGTGGACGGCGAGTTCCCGCGCGCTCCACACGCGCCCGACGGGCCCCGGCACTGCCTGTTCGCCCAGCCCCAGTGACGTCAGGCGGTCCATCAGGAGGGCCACGACCGCCATGAAGTCCAGCTTGCTGCGCGGGTCCCCCGAATCCGTGAAATAGGCGGGCCGCTCGGCGAGCAACTCCAGGGCGCGCGCCTCGTTGCCGGAGAGAGCGCAGAACTCCACGTGGTCCGCGTACGCGCCGCGCATGCTCTCCATGGGGCGCACCAGCCGGAAGCCGCGCAGGTGATGGCCGCGGGCCTCTTCCAGGCGCCCCAGACGCAACAGCGGAAGCAGGGAGGACGCGAGCACCGTGTGCGGCTCGTGGGCGCAGGCGTACTCGCCCTCCAGGACCGGACTCCACAGCTCCAGCGCCTCCGCGTCCGCGTCGCGCTGTGCCCGCCACCACCCCTGGCTGTGCAGCTCGCACGCGTGGCAGTCGGCCATGGCGTCACGGTCGGCGGCCAGCCACGCGGTGTACGCCCGCTCGGCGCGCGCCACGTCGCCCAGGTGGGCGGCGACGCTGAACTCGGCGCCGCGCACGGCCCGTTCGGAGTGTCCTGCCAGCCGGTAGCGGTGTTCCATCTCGCCGAGCCACTTCTCTATGGAGGCGAGCGGAATGTGCGGCTGGTCGAGCATTCCGGCCGACATCCACTTGAAGACCCAGTGCAACGAGTGGATCTCGTACTCGTCGAAGTCCTCGGGGCGCTCGTCCCACATGCGCAGCAGGCGCGCGAAGGGGACGAACATCTTGTCCTTCTCGGAGCTGTAGTTGTAGACCTTCAGCTGATGTCCGAGCGCCTCGATGACGGCGAGGGGGATGTCCAGCTTCTCGGCCTCGAGAAGCAGCTGCTCCGCGCGCGCGTTGCGGGCGGGTCCCTCCGGCTGTTCGTGGTTGTCCGCCATCGCCTGGCGCAGGGTGTCGAAGTCCATGGCCTGGCTCATCGGCGGTCGTCCTTCCCGGGGTCGGTGTGGGTGGCCCACTCCAGGAGGCCGATGAACGCGCGGTTGAGGAGCGCGGAGTCCGCCGGCCGCAACGGGCGCTGGGCCATCAGCAGGGCCTGCCCGTAGAGGGATTCTGTGGCGGTGCCTATCAGCTCCGGGTCGCTGAGCGAACTGATCCTTCGGATCAGTGGATTGAGGTGGTTGAGGACCAGGCGCGCGCGTGGGGCGCTGCCGCGCAGCGAGCCGAGAATGCCCGCCCACAGGTCGTCGGCCTGCTCCTCCGCCTCCGCACGGGCCTGTTCGTGACGGGCGGCCCGGTCATCCAGGTGCAGCGCGGGAACCGACAGCGGGTGGAAGGCGCGCAGCACCACATCGCAGCCCAGGGGATCGAGCCTGGCCCGCGCGGCCGCCAGGAAGGCCGACAGGGCCAGCTCCTCGGCCGGGTCGACCGCGTCCAGATGAGCCGTCACCGTGTCCGCGTCCAGCTCGGAGACGACCGTCCCCGGGCGCACGGACGGCAGCGCCTCGATCAGCTCGCTGTCGTACGTGTAGCCGCCGTTGATCACCCCGACGCCCTGCGCGGAGGCGATCGGCGCGACCTGCCGGTACTCCTCCACGGTCCGCGTGAAGTGCACCACCGGGTGCCGCTGCGCGAACTCCTCCAGGGACAGCCGCCCGTCGGTCGTCTCGAAGGGCAGCCACGGCAGCATCGTGCGCAGCATCTCCTTGTCGTGCCGCGCGAGGGACTTCACGCCCAGGTGATGGACCGAGAGGAAGGCGGCCAGCCGCTCCGGATCGCCCGCCGCGAGACCCGTCAGCCAGGACCGGATGCGCTCGCCCAGCGCCTCTCGCACCGCCGCGAGCGTCTCGTCCTCGTACAGCGACTCGCGGGACGCGGTGGGCCGCAGGCTGTCCGTGTCGAGGACGCAGCGCACGAAGAACGCCCAGTCGGGCAGCAGCTGTTCGGCCCGCTCGGTGAGCAGCATGCCCTTCAGGTGCACGCGGTGGCTCGCGCGCTGGGCCGGGCTGACCGCGGACGGCAGCACGTACGCGACGCCCCGGATCCCGGCGAGCGGCACGTCCAGGTCGATCGAGTCCAGCGGAGTGAACCCGAACAGCTCGTGGCAGTGCCGGCTCAGGGCCACCCTTCGGGTGGCGGGGCTCGGGTAGGCGCGGTCCCAGGGTGCCGGAAGGTCCGCGATCACCTCGTCCCCGACGCATACGTCGTACGGCAGCAGTGAGCCGAAGTGCCGCGCCAGTGATCGGACGCGCTCCTGGCTCAGCCACTCACCGGCCCCGGCGCGCGCCACCAGGTGCACGGTGGTGCCCGGTTCGGGGCGCGCCTCGCGCGGCAGCGTGCGCACGGTGTACGAGCCGTCGTCGGCCGCCGTCCACTCCACGGGCGCCGCGTCGGGCGTCCGCGCGCTGCGGCTGACGACCCGGATGCGCTCGGCGACGACGAAACACGCCAGCAACCCGATGCCGAACTGGCCCAGGAACTCGGAGCGCGCCGACTCCAGCCCGTCGTTCCGCTTGGAGCTTCGGCCGATGGTCGCGAGGAGGTTGTGCACGTCGGCCTCGGTGAGCCCCACGCCGGAGTCCTCCACTCGCAGGACGCCGTCGGTGGCGTACAGGCGCACGGTGGCCGGGGCGTCCGGCTGCTCGGCGCGGCGCGCGGTGATCGCGTCCACGGCGTTCTGCAGCAGTTCGCGCAGATAGACCTTGGGACTGGAGTACAGGTGATGGGAGAGCAGGTCCACCAAACCGCGCAGGTCGACCTGGAACGTATGAGGTGACTGGGATGCCTGTGATGGCTGTGAAGTCTGGGAGTCCATCGTCGCTGCGCCGGTGGGTGGGGGGACGGGCGACGGCGCGGGGTCGGGCGGTCCCGGGGGACGGTGACCGCGAAGAGGGCCGGAGCGCGCCATCCTAGGCCCTGTCGTCAGCCCTGTCGTCAGCTTCCCGCCTGTCCCGGGGCGTCTGGCACGCATGCTCGCCGTGTTGCAGAAAGCCTCAGCAGCGCCGCTACGAGGACATTCCGGCACGTTGCGATGGCACGCTCCACCACGCTCGGCTTCGCTCGCGCGGGGAATCCCCATGACGCGGCGGGGCCGGCCCTCGGGCGGACGACGGCGGGCTGGCGACGGGGCCTGCCCGGAACGACCCGCCTGACCAGCGGATTTCCGGGACGTATACGACATTGTCAGTGCCGTGGTGTGCAATGGATCTCGTGCCCGTGCTCGAAGAACCACTGAAGAAGGCGCTCGGTCCCGCCACCGCGAAGGTGATGGCTGAGCACCTCGGCCTGCACACTGTCGGCGATCTGCTGCACCACTATCCCCGCAGATACGAGGAGCGCGGGCAGCTCACCCACCTCGCCGACCTGCCCATGGACGAGCATGTGACGGTGGTCGCCCAGGTGGCCGACGCGCGCCTGCTCACCTTCGCCTCGTCCAAGGCACCCCGCGGCAAGGGCCAGCGCCTCGAAGTCACCATCACGGACGGCAGCGGCCGCCTCCAGCTGGTCTTCTTCGGCAACGGCGTGCACAAGCCCCACAAGGACCTCCTGCCCGGCACCCGCGCGATGTTCTCCGGCAAGGTCTCCGTCTTCAACCACCGCCTCCAGCTGGCCCATCCGGCCTACGAACTGCTGCGCGGTGACAGCGACGAAGCCGCAGAGAGCGTCGACTCCTGGGCGGGCGCCCTCATCCCGATCTACCCGGCCACCGCCAAGCTGGAGTCCTGGAAGATCGCCAAGTCCGTGCAGATGGTGCTGCCGAGCGCCCAGGAGGCCGTCGACCCCCTCCCTGACTCCCTCCGGGACGGCCGCGGGCTGGTCCCCCTTCCCGAGGCCCTTCTCAAGATCCACCGCCCGCACACCAAGGCGGACATCCACGACGCCCGCGCGCGCCTCAAGTGGGACGAGGCCTTCGTCCTCCAGGTCGCCCTGGCCCGCCGCCGCCACGCGGACGCCCAACTCCCGGCCGTGGCCCGCACGGCCAAGCCCGACGGCATGCTCACCGCCTTCGACGCCAAACTGCCCTTCACCCTCACCGAGGGCCAGCAGAAGGTCTCCAAGGAGATCTTCGACGACCTCGCCACCGAGCATCCGATGCACCGGCTGCTCCAGGGAGAGGTCGGTTCAGGCAAGACGATGGTCGCCCTGCGGGCCATGCTCGCCGTCGTCGATGCCGGCGGACAGGCCGCGATGCTCGCGCCGACCGAAGTGCTCGCCCAGCAGCACCACCGGTCGGTCACGGAGATGATGGGGGAGCTGGCCCAGGGCGGCATGCTCGGCGGCGCCGAGCACTCCACCAAGGTCGTGCTGCTCACCGGCTCCATGGGCGCGGCGGCCCGGCGTCAGGCGCTGCTCGACCTCGTCACCGGGGAGGCCGGGATCGTCATCGGCACGCATGCGCTGATCGAGGACAAGGTGCAGTTCCACGACCTGGGCCTGGTCGTGGTGGACGAGCAGCATCGCTTCGGTGTCGAGCAGCGCGACGCCCTGCGCGGCAAGGGCAAGCAGCCCCCGCACCTTCTGGTGATGACCGCCACGCCCATTCCGCGCACGGTCGCGATGACCGTCTTCGGCGACCTGGAGACCTCCGTCCTCGACCAACTCCCCGCCGGGCGCTCGCCGATCGCCAGCCATGTCGTCCCGGCCGCGGACAAGCCGCACTTCCTCACGCGCGCGTGGGAGCGCGTCCGCGAGGAAGTGGAGAACGGACATCAGGCGTACGTCGTCTGCCCGCGCATCGGTGACGAGGAGGACGACCCGAAGAAGACCAAGAAGAAGTCCCCCGAAGACGAGGCCGAGAAGCGGCCGCCCCTCGCCGTCCTGGATGTCGCCGACCAGCTCGCGACGGGGCCCCTCCAGGGGCTCGGGGTGGAGGTCCTGCACGGCCGGATGCATCCCGACGACAAGGACGCCGTCATGCGCCGCTTCGCCGCGGGCGAGACGCACGTCCTGGTCGCCACCACGGTCATCGAGGTCGGGGTGAACGTGCCTAATGCCACGGCGATGGTGATCATGGACGCCGACCGGTTCGGCGTCTCGCAGCTCCACCAGCTGCGCGGCCGTGTCGGCCGTGGCTCGGCCGCCGGACTCTGCCTCCTGGTCACCGAGATGCCGGAGGCGAGCCCTGCCCGCCAGCGGCTGAACGCGGTGGCGGCCACACTCGACGGCTTCGAGCTCTCCCGCATCGACCTCGAACAGCGCCGCGAGGGCGACGTCCTAGGCCAGGCCCAGTCCGGCGTCCGCTCCTCGCTGCGCATGCTCGCCGTCATCGACGACGAGGAGGTCATCGCCGAGGCCCGCGAGGAGGCCGCCGCGGTCGTCGCCACCGACCCGGACCTGGAGCGTTTCCCGGGCCTGCGCACCGCCCTGGACGCCCTGCTCGACGAGGAGCGCGAGCAGTACCTGGACAAGGGCTGAGCGGCGGTGTCCGGGCAGCGGCTGAGACACTGGGAGGAACCGACACACCCCCAGCGCAAAGGACCCTCATGACCCGCGTGATCGCCGGCCGGGCCGGCGGACGCCGTCTGGCCGTCCCGCCGGGCACCGGCACCCGCCCCACCTCCGACCGGGCGCGTGAGGGCCTCTTCTCCACCTGGCAGTCCCTGCTCGGGGGCCCACTGGAGGGCGAGCGCGTCCTCGACCTGTACGCCGGCTCGGGCGCCATCGGCCTGGAGGCGCTCAGCCGCGGCGCAGGACACACCCTCCTTGTCGAGGCCGACGCCCGCGCGGCCCGCGTCATCCGCGAGAACGTGAAGACACTGGGCCTGCCCGGTGCCGAGGTCAGGTCGGGCAAAGCGGAACAGATCATCCAGGGACCGGCGCCGGCAGCCCCGTACGACCTGGTCTTCCTCGACCCGCCGTACGTCGTCTCGGACGACGATCTTCGGGAGATACTGCTCACACTCCGGGCGCAGGGCTGGCTCGCGGCCGAAGCGCTCGTCACCGTGGAGCGCAGCACCAGAGGCGGCGAATTCGGGTGGCCGGACGGCTTCGAAGAGATCAGGGCCCGTCGTTACGGCGAGGGGACGTTTTGGTACGGTCGCGCCGCCTTTACGTGCGAAGACGCACGATGACCGGACCGGAGAGCGAGGGACCACTGTTGCGCCGCGCCGTCTGTCCGGGGTCATTCGACCCCATCACCAATGGACACCTCGACATCATCGCCCGCGCCTCCAGGCTGTACGACGTGGTGCACGTCGTGGTGATGATCAATCAGTCGAAGAAGGGCCTGTTCACCGTCGACGAGCGGATCGAGCTGATCCGCGAGGTCACCGCCGAGTTCGGCAACGTCCAGGTCGAGGCCTACCACGGCCTGCTCGTCGACTTCTGCAAGCAGCGCGACATCCCCGCCATCGTCAAGGGCCTGCGCGCGGTCAGCGACTTCGACTACGAACTCCAGATGGCCCAGATGAACAACGGACTCTCGGGCGTCGAGACGCTGTTCATCCCGACCAGCCCCACCTACAGCTTCCTCTCCTCCTCGCTGGTCAAGGAGGTCGCGACCTGGGGCGGCGACATCTCCCACCTGGTTCCGCCGGTGGTCCTCGAAGCGCTCAAGGGGCGGCTCGGCCAGGACTGAGCATCTGACGGCCCGTCACCAGGTGTCGGGCGGGGCAGGAGTGGTCGTACAGTCGACCCGTCCGTCTCCATCACAGCTGTAGAGAGTGGCGAGCACCCGGTGGACGTGCAGAAGAAGCTCGATGAGATCGTCGCGGCGGTGGGCAGCGCCCGTTCCATGCCCATGTCGGCCTCGTGCGTGGTCAACCGCGCCGAGCTGCTCTCGATGCTCGAAGAGGTGCGCCAGGCGCTGCCCGGCTCCCTCGCCCAGGCCCAGGAGCTGATCGGCGGCCGTGAGCAGATGGTCGAGCAGGCCCGGGCGGAGGCCGAGCGGATCATCGAGTCGGCGCACGCCGAGCGCGGCTCGCTGATCTCCGACACCGAGGTCGCCCGCCGCTCCCAGAACGAGGCGGACCGCATCCTCGCCGAGGCCCGCAAGGAGGCCGAGGAGATCATCGCCGAGGCCGACGACTACGTCGACTCCAAGCTCGCCAACTTCGAGGTCGTCCTCACCAAGACCCTCGGCTCCGTCGGCCGCGGCCGCGAGAAGCTCCTCGGCACCGGCCCGGGCGTCGACGAGCAGGGGTACGAGGACGAGGACGCCCCCGAGCGCAGCCACGACCCCGAGACCCTGCGCCGCAACGCCGACGAGTACGTCGACGTCAAGCTCGGCGCCTTCGAGGCCGTCCTCGCCAAGACCCTGGAGGCCGTCGGCCGCGGCCGGCAGAAGCTGCACGGCCGCATCGCCAGCGACGATCTCGGCGACCTGAGCGTCTTCACGGACGACGGTACGCCGGGCCTGCACACCAGCGACGCCGACTACCTGGCCGGTCTCGCGGATCTTCCGGACGCCCCGGAACAGCCCGCGCAGGCCCCCGAGGTGCCGGCCCAGCCGTCGTATGGGCAACAGGACGCCTACGCGTACCAACAGCAGGTCGATCCGTACGGCTATCAGCAGCAGTACGTCCAGCAGGACGCCTACGGCTACCAGCAGGCCGACCCGTACGCCGCCTACCCGCAGCAGCAGGGCTACGACCAGCAGCCGACGTACGACCAGGGCGGCCAGCAGGCCTACGGGCAGCCGCAGACGCACGCGCCGGACCCGCAGACGCACGCCCTCGACGAGACCAGCCTCTTCGACACCGGCATGATCAGCGCGGAGCAGTTGCGGGCGTACGAACAGGGGCGCGGCGGCCACTGAGACGGGGGCGCACGCCGGCGTACGTTCGCGGGGGCGCACACCGGATTGGGCCGAGAGCGAAAGGTCCAGTATCCTGGCTCTTCGGTCGCGCGTACGTCCGCGATCACTGCTGCCCACGGAACACCAGGGGCAGCGCTCCCTTGAGCGTCGAAGATCGAAAGCAGGAATGGCCCTGAACACCCGCCTCGACCACCGCAACCCTCTCGTGTTCGACACACACGAGCTGGGGCGGCGTCCTGGTGCGCTCCAGCGCTCGACCCGCACGATCGACGCACCCAAGGATCTCGGGATCCAGGACGTCATCGGAGTGCCGGAAGGCGCCCCGTTGGAGCTCGAACTCCGGCTCGAGTCGGTCATGGAAGGGGTGCTTGTCACAGGCACCGCCCGTGCATCGGCCAAGGGGGAGTGCGTAAGGTGTCTGGAGCCGCTCGAGCAGCAGCTCGAAGCGGACTTCCAGGAGATGTTCTCGTACCCTGACGCCGATGACCGGGGCCGCCCCAAAGCGGAACCGGTCGACGACGCCGAGGAAGACGAGGACAGGCTCTTCATCGAGGACGGCTTGTTCGACCTCGAACCCGTGCTGCGTGATGCGGTAGTGCTCGCACTGCCGATGCAGCCGGTGTGCCAGGACGACTGCCCCGGCCTGTGCTCCGAGTGCGGAGCACGGCTCGCGGACGACCCGGACCACCACCATGACGCCGTCGACATCCGTTGGGCGGCACTGCAGGGACTCGCCGGTTCACTCGAAGATGGCGAGAAGGACGACATGAGCGGCGCCGAAGCGGGCGTCGACGAGAAGCAGGAGAAGTAGCCGTGGCTGTTCCGAAGCGGAAGATGTCGCGCAGCAACACGCGCCACCGCCGGTCGCAGTGGAAGGCTGCGGTCCCCACCCTGGTTGCGTGCGAGCGCTGCCACGAGCCCAAGCTGCAGCACATCGCGTGCCCGGCTTGCGGCACCTACAACAAGCGCCAGGTCCTCGAGGTCTGAGCGGCTGGTGAGAGGTCTGATGTCTGACGCCAAGGCGGACTCAAACGCCAAGAAAAAGGCGGACAACACAGCCTCGTCCCACACGCTTCTGGAAGGGCGGCTCGGGTACCAGCTCGAGTCCGCCCTTCTGGTGCGTGCGCTGACCCACCGTTCCTACGCGTACGAGAACGGCGGTCTGCCGACCAACGAGCGCCTGGAGTTCCTCGGGGACTCCGTGCTTGGCCTCGTGGTCACGGACACGCTGTACCGCACCCACCCCGACCTCCCAGAAGGCCAGCTGGCCAAACTGAGGGCCGCGGTGGTCAACTCGCGTGCGCTGGCGGAAGTGGGCCGCGGCCTCGAACTCGGCTCCTTCGTCCGGCTCGGCCGGGGCGAGGAAGGCACGGGAGGCCGGGACAAGGCGTCCATCCTCGCCGACACCCTTGAAGCGGTGATCGGCGCGGTCTATCTCGATCAGGGTCTGGACGCGGCGGGCGAACTCGTCCACCGGCTCTTCGACCCACTGATCGAGAAGTCCTCGAACCTCGGTGCCGGCCTGGACTGGAAGACCAGTCTCCAGGAGCTCACCGCGACCGAGGGGCTCGGCGTTCCCGAGTACCTGGTCTCGGAGACCGGCCCGGACCACGAGAAGACCTTTACTGCTGCCGCCCGCGTCGGAGGCGTCTCGTACGGCACCGGCACCGGCCGCAGCAAGAAGGAGGCAGAGCAGCAGGCCGCGGAGTCCGCGTGGCGTGCTATCCGCTCCGCCGCGGACGAACGCGCGAAGTCGGCCCAGGCCGCCGAGAGGGCGGCTCTGGCCGCCGCACAGGCAGCCCAGGCCGCCGAGGGGACCGCCGACGCCCCCTCGGCTCCGACCAGCGACCCGGCCACGGCCTGAATCCTTCACAACCGCAGTACCGAACCCCGCCGCAGCGCCCGCGCTGCGGCGGGGTTCGTCTTTCCGCAAGCGGGCTTCCGCAAGGCGGGCTTTCCGAACGGCGGCCTTTCGGCACGTGGGCCTTCGGTACGGAGGGTGAGATGGGCTCGGACCTGCTGCGGGGGCCGCGCCCGGCCGCTGTGACCCGGCGCAGCGGGCGAGCGTGCCGGACCACTGGTTCGAGGAGGTGCCGGCGCACGCGACCCGGCCGCTGCCCGGAGTTCGCCGACCAGGGGAACGGCGAAGTCGACTACACCCGCGTGCGGCTGCCGGCCAAGCGCGGCGAGCTCGACGTACTCCTCGAACGCGCCGACGACGGCGACGCGCACGTGGCCGCCGAGGCGGCGAAGTCGCCGCGCGCGAGGCGAAGTGGACCGCGCCGCCGACGCTTTGACCCGCCGACCCGCCGACGCTTTGACCCGCCGACCCGCCGACCCGCCGACCCGCCGACCCGCCGACCCGCCGACCCGCCGACCCGCCGACCCGCCGACCCGCCGAC
>NZ_JBEZKJ010000031.1:0-85906 GCF_040651675.1 Streptomyces sp. NPDC048415
GCCGCCCAGGGCGTCTCCCAGGAGCGCCACTGGGACCTGGTCCACGCTCTGAGGGTGGCGGGCTTCTTTGGTGCTGCGACGCCGGTTGTTGCCCACGGTGTGAGCGGGACTGTGAGAGAGATGTCACGACTCCCCGCGTGGGGCGCTCTGGGCGGAATCATCCCTTCCTGTGGGTGTTCAGGGCTGTCCGTCATGGCAAATCGCCATGAAATGGTCGCCGTCCATCGTTGGCCCACTACCACGTGAGCTCGAACAACTGTGTGCGGCGCGCCGGGATCCAGGTCGGTCGGGCTCACGTCCGGCGTGCCGTCCCGGCGCGATATCCCTGGTCCGTCTCCTTTGTCTGCTGTTAGCTTCACGGTATTGGCATGACCATGACCAATCGCCGATATCGCTGCGGATCCCCCTGCGGGGGACTTTCCGCGCTCGCAGCAACAAACACATACCGGGGGCTCATTTTGCGCTCTGTCAAGACAAACGGACGCGCGGCGCTCGTTCTCGCCACAGCGGGAACCGTGATCGCGACCGCCCTGGTGGGAGTGTCCGCTTCGCCCGCGGCGGCGTACTGCCGCAGTGGCATGACGAAGTGGAACAGCACCTCCAGCGCGAAGACCATCGGCGTCAACACCACGTTCCCCAGCGTGCTGCGGAACGGCCTCAACGGCGGCCTGACGCAGTGGAACCGCAGCAGCTCCGCGCTGCGCTACAACTCGCCCGTGTACACCGCCGGCTGGCTGATCTACGCCTTCCGCGCCTCCTACAGCTACACCAGCCTCATGGGCAGCGCGCCCGGATACGCCTCCACCCAGGTGTCGGGCAGCACGCACAACGGCGGAACGCTGTACCTCTCCAACCGCTTCACCTGGGTGAACGCCAGTCAGAACATAGGCCAGGGCAAGGCGGACGTACAGACCGTCGTCGTGCACGAAGTCGGTCACTTCACCGGCCTCGCGCACCCGTGGCCGGGCCCCTGCACGGACGGCTCCGCGTACACGTCCGCGGAGAAGGGGTCCGTCATGACGACCATCAACACCGGCACCCGGCGCGCTCTGAACAGCGACGACATAGCCGGCGTCCGGGCCATCTACTGACGGGGGAAGCAGAAATGAGTGCAGTTCGCACAGTGAGGCCGCGTGCCCTGGTGCGCGCCTCGGCCGCTCTCGCCCTGCTCGCCCTCGGCGCCTCGGCGTGCGCCGGGTCCACCGGCGGGGGGCACGAGAGCACGGCGAAGAAGTCCGGCACCAAGGCCGTGCGCGTCATCGAGGGACACCCGTACGCCGTCGACAGCAGCCCTGAGGCCGCGATCGCGTTCCCGATGAACGAGAACGTCTTCGAGGGTACGGTCGTGGACCGGCGTCCGGATGTGCACGCCACGGACGTGCTCGACGGCGGAACGAAGTTCGAGGTCGTGTACACACCCGTCGTCGTCAGGGTCGACACGGTCCACAAGGGAGCGCTGAAGAAGGGCGCCGAGGTCGTCGTACGGTCCATGGGCGGCACCGCGGACGGCGTCCGGTACGCGATCGAGGAAGCCCCGGCCAAGAGCACGTTCGCGAAGGGCGCTTCGCTGGTCGTCTTCGGCAGCGAGTACACGGCCGTGGACTCGGAGAGCGGACCGGCCATCACACCCAACTTCCTCTACCGGGAAGCCGGTGACACGGTCGTCGACGCCACCTACGCGCGCGGTGCTTACGACGGGGGGCCCGCCGACCGGATGAACCGGACGGAGTTCCTTCGCAAGCTCCGCCCGCTGTCCGCGAGGACGGCCTCCTGACGGACCGTCCGCGGGTCGCTCAGGGCTGACAGTCGCCCGGACCGGTCACCGGTCCGGGCGACGGCGTGTCTCGCGTCAGACCGTGCGGGGGGAAAGTAGGTCGTAGAGTGGCGGCCATTGCCCCCACCCCCGACTCCCAGTTGGACTGATGAACTACAACGTGAAACGACGTGCCGTGGCGCTGCTGGCCGTTCCCGCCCTGTTGTTCACCGCCGCGTGCGGATCGGACAACAAGAGTGACAGCGAGACGTCGGCGGGCGTCGCTCAGGTCAAGGGGGAGTTCGGGGCGAAGCCCCAGATCTCCGAGCCCAAGAGCGGGAAGCCGTCCGACAAGACCGTGGTCAAGACGGTCTCGACGGGCAGCGGCGCCGTGATCAAGGCCTCCGACTTCGTCCGGCTGGACTGGACCGTCGAGAAGTGGGGGAGCAGTCAGGCGCTGGGTGGCACCTGGGCCTCGGCGACCGCCGGCTCCAAGACGCCGCGGCAGCAGTCCGTCGACCAGATCGGCAAGCAGAGCCAGCAGCTGCCCGCCAAGGTCCTGGACGCCCTGAAGGGGCAGAAGACGGGCAGCCGGATCCTGGTGCAGGGCACCGCGGGCGATCTGATCGGCGCGGGGCTGAACACCTCCTCCGGCATCACCGCCAAGGATGTGCTGGTCTGGGTGGTCGACGCGGTCGGCTCCGCCGGCGTCGACGCCAAGGCCTATGTCAAGGGGACGCAGGCGGCACCCGACCCGGGCATGCCCACGGTGTCGGCCCCCGCGCCGAAGGCGGCGACCATCACCATCCCCAAGAACACCAAGGCACCCAAGGACCTCAAGGAGCAGGTGCTGATCAAGGGCACCGGCAAGAAGGTGGAGGCCGGCCAGGGCCTCATCGCCCAGTACACCGGGGTGAAGTGGGAGGACGGCAAGAAGTTCGACTCCTCCTGGGACCACGGTGGCGCCACCGCCTTCCAGATCGGCACCGGCTCCGTGGTGGCCGGATGGGACAAGGGCCTCGTCGGCAAGAACGTGGGCGACCGCGTGCTGCTGGTGATCCCGCCCTCTCTCGGCTACGGCGCCAACCCCAGCAGCGAGCTGGCCAAGAACACTCTCGTCTTCGTGGTCGATATCCTTGGCACGGTCTGACCACAGAGTCTGTGAGACTGTCCGGGACGCAGGCCGTGCAACAAGGAGTAATGAAGTGAGCATCGAGAAGCCCGAGATCGACTTCCCGGGCGGCGAGCCCCCGGCGGACCTCGAGATCAAGGACATCTGGGAGGGCGACGGCGCCGAGGCGGTCGCGGGCCAGACCGTCACCGTCCACTACGTGGGCGTCGCCTTCAGCACGGGCGAGGAGTTCGACGCCAGCTGGAACCGAGGCCAGGCCTTCCGCTTCCCGCTGGGCGGCGGCCGCGTGATCAAGGGCTGGGACCTGGGTGTGCAGGGCATGAAGGTCGGCGGCCGCCGCCAGCTGACCATCCCGGCCCACCTCGCCTACGGCAACCAGAGCCCGACCCCGGCGATCAAGCCCGGCGAGACCCTGATCTTCGTCGTGGACCTGGTCGCGGTCTGATCGTCGCATGAGATCGGAGTGCGATCAGATCCGTCTGATCGTCGTACGGCGTCGGTGAGGTCTGACCGGACCCGATCACCTGGGGCCCATGCCTGTCCGGGCATGGGCCCTCGGCTTTTGCCGCGACACTCCGGAGCGGTACGGTCATCCGTCGGAAGCACCATAGGAAGGGCGTCGATGGCCATTGCCAAGGCCGAGCGGCTGATGAACCTGGCGCTGTGTCTGCTCGGGACGCGGCGGCCGCTCAGCAAGCGCGAGCTGCGCGAGTCCATCGAGGCCTATCTGGAAGCGGGCTCGGACGACTCCTTCAACAGGATGTTCGAGCGCGACAAGGACGATCTGCGCGAACTCGGCCTGGTCATCGAGACGGTGGAGAACCTCGACGGCGAGGTCGGCTATCTCGCCCGCCGCGACAGCAACCGTCTGCCGCCCATCACGCTCGACGCCGAGGAAGCCGCCGCCCTCGGCCTCGCCGCCAAGGTCTGGCAGCAGGCACGCCTCGCCGGCGCCGCGAGCGGCGCACTGCAGAAGCTGCGCGCCGCGGGACTGCCCGAGGACGTGGACCCGTACGAGGCTCATGGCGCCCTGGAACCGCACATCCCGGTGCACGAGGCGGCCTTCGAGCCGCTGATGCTCGCCTGCCGCGACCGCCGCCCCGTCGTCTTCGACTACCGCAAGGCCACCGCCGCGCACCCGGAGACCCGCCACGTCGAGCCGTGGGCCCTCGAGTGCTGGCGCGGCCACTGGTACCTGGCGGGCTGGGACCGCGACCGCGGTGCCGAGCGCGTCTTCAGGCTCTCCCGGATCACCGGCAAGGTCCGCACCCGCGCCGGGCGGTACACGGCAGAGGTGCCCGACGTCGTCACCGTGCGCGAGACGGTGGCCGGCTGGGCGGGCGAGATCACCGACCGCTCCGCGCTGATCCGGCTGCGTACGGGCTCGGGCTACCCGCTGCGCGCCAAGGCCGTCTCCGTGAGGGAGCTGGGCGGCGGCTGGGACGAGCTGAGGATTCCGTACGGGCACGGCCTGGACGCATGGCTCGTGGAGTTCGGGCCCGACGTGGTGGTCCTGGAGCCCGCCGAGCTGCGGGCCGATGTCGTGGACCGGCTGCGCGCCGTGGCCAAGGGCTGAGGGGGAACGTAAGAAAGTGGCAGGAAAACCGGCCAGGCCCACGAACGCGATCGACCAGACCCGGCGGATGCTCTCCCTGGTGACCTATCTGCGGGAGCGCCCCGGCGCCCGAGTCAGCGATGTCGCCCGGGCCTTCGGGATCACCGAGGACGAGCTGATCTCCGACCTCGACGTGCTGCCGCTGTGCGGGACCAGCTTCCGCGGCGGGGATCTGCTCGACATCGACACCGACGGCGACCGGATCTGGTGGCACAACCCGGATGACGTCGCCGAACCCCTTCGTATCGCCGCCGACGAGGCGACCGCGCTGCTCGTGGCCGCCCGTGCGGTGTCCACGCTGCCCGGGTTGCGCGAGGGCGACCGGCAGGCGCTGCTGCGCGCCACCGCCAAGGTGGAGGCCGCCTCGGGCGAAGCGGCCGGCGCCAGCTCCCGGCTGTCGGTGACCTTCGAATCCGAGGGCGGGGTCTTCGCGGACGTCGACCGGGCGATCTCCGAGCGGCGCCGGCTGTGGATCCGCTACTACTCGCCCTCGCGTGACGAGCTCACCGAGCGCGAGATCGACCCGATCCGCCTGGTCAGCGTCGGTCACACGTATGTGGAGGCCTGGTGCCGCCGCTCCGAGGCGCGCCGCACCTTCCGGCTCGACCGGGTCGCCGAGATCCGCATCCTGGACGAGCCGTCCGCGCCGCCCGAGATCGAGCTGCGCGACCTCTCCGAGGGGCTGGTGCAGCCGGCCGCCGAGGATCCCGAAGTGGTCGTCGAGGTCGGTCCCGGCGGGCGCTGGGTCGCCGAGTACTACCCGCACGACAGCGCGGATGAGCTGCCGGACGGCGGACTGCGCATCACCTTGCGGACCCCCGATCCGGCGTCGCTGCGGCGGCTGGCCCTGCGCCTGGGCCGCGATGGCCGGATCGTGTCGCCGCAGGATCTCGCGGACCGCGCCCGCAGTACGGCCCGCGAGGCGCTTGCCGCCTACGACGGGCTGGACGCCCCGGACGAGCGGGACGGGCTGCGAGGGGTTCAGGACGGGCCGTACGACAGGCAGGAGCAGGAGCTTTGAGCACGTCGTCGATGTCGGGTGCGCCGGGGAAGACCAGTGTGTCGGGGAGGGCCGGTGCCTCGGAGGGAGCCGTGCCGTCCGGGAAGGCCGGTGCGCCGCGCCGGGCCGGTGCGCTCCCGAGTGCGCCGGAGATGTCGGTCGGGATGGCGTTCGCCGGGATGAGAAGGGTGGTCGACGTGATGTTCAAGGCCGCCTGTCCCGACTGCCGGGCCGGCTTCGAGCTCAGGGCGAGTGCCCTGCGCCTGGCCATCGGCGCCAGCAGCCGCACCACCTTCTACTCCTTCACCTGCCCCGAGTGCGGATCCGCTGTGCGCAAGCCCGCGGGCGAACGCATCGTCGAACTCCTCACCGGGGGCGGGGTGCGCACCCTGCGGCTGCACTCCACCCTCTAGGGTCGACGTCATGTTCTGGCCGATGCTTGCGATCGCTGTGGGTTTCCTGGGAATCGCCGTTCTCGGCGTGCTCGCCGTCCGTGTCTTTGTGGAAGCGGAGCGTCTGGGCCGTCAGGTTTCCGACTCCGCACGCCGCATCAACAGGGCGGCCGAGGATCTGGAGCGGGCGGCCGTGAGCACGGCGGGCTCTGTGGACGCCCTGTGAGTCGTGGGCGCGGCGCGCTTGGGGTTGTCTTTCACCCTGTCACCTTCGCGGCGACGACGGGTACGCTCATGGTCGCGGCCCGGATAACGAGGCGCGGGTCGCGAACTGGGAGTACGCACAGGGATTGCCCCGCGTTCACCCCTGAGCGTTACGATCGCTGTCAACACGACCATCGGACACATGTCCGACCGGTCGGACGGCACCCCGCCCATGCAGCCTCGGTGAGAAGGTAATGACTTATGTTCGGAAGGCTCGGAGCTCCCGAGATCATTCTCATCCTCGTCGTCATCATCCTGCTGTTCGGCGCGAAGAAGCTTCCGGACATGGCGCGCTCGCTCGGCAAGTCCGCCCGCATCCTCAAGAGCGAGGCCAAGGCGATGAAGGACGAGGGCAGCACGCCCGCCCCGGCCGGTCCGCCGAACACCGACGAGCAGCCCCCGGCTCAGCGCACCATCCAGGCCGCGCCCGGCGACGTGACCAGCTCGCGCCCGGTCAGCGAGCCCACGGACACGACCAAGCGCTGACGCAGGGCCGGTGATCTCCGGCCCGCCGCACGAGATGGGAACGTGGGTTGCTCAAGTCTGCCCGCAACAAGGAGAAGGATCCCGAGGGGCGGATGCCCCTCGCGGAGCACCTTCGTGAGCTCAGAAACCGGCTCGCGAAGGCGATGCTGGCCATCGTCGTAGTCACGGTCGTCGCGGCCTTCTACTACAACGACATCATCAACTTCTTCACCAAACCGGTGCTGGAATCGGTCGGGTGCCCGAAGACCTTCGCCGAGGTGGCGAAGATGCCTCAGGGCAAACAGTGCGCCCAGATCACCATCAACGGTCTGCTCGCCCCCTTCACCCTGGCGCTGAAGGTCTCATTGATGGCGGGCATCGCGCTCGCCTCGCCGGTCTGGCTCTACCAGCTCTGGGCGTTCGTCGCGCCGGGCCTGCACAAGAACGAGAAGAAGTACGCGTACGCGTTCGTCGGCTCGGGCGTGCCGCTCTTCCTCGGCGGCGCGTTCTTCGCCTACAAGGTGCTGCCCACCACCGCGAAGGTGCTGATCGACTTCACGCCGGACGGCGTGAACAACCTGCTGCCGCTGGACGATCTGCTCGACCTCGTCACGCGCATGGTGGTCGTCTTCGGTCTCTCCTTCGAGCTGCCGCTGCTGCTGGTCATGCTCAACCTCACCGGCATCCTCACCGGCAAGCGCATGCTCGGCTGGTGGCGCGCCATGATCATGGGCATCACGGTCTTCGCGGCTGTCGCCACCCCCAGCACCGACCCGCTGACCATGCTGGCGCTCGCCGGGCCGATCTGGATCCTGTACTTCGGCGCGGTCGGCTTCTCGCTCCTCAACGACCGTCGCAAGCGACAGCGCGAGGCCGAGGGACCGGACGACGACGAGGCCTCCGACCTCGACCTCTCGCCCGAGGATATCGGCGAGGTCGAGACCGTCTCGGCCAGCCGGGCGCTGCCCGAGCAGGCGAGCTCGGACCGCGTCAACGGTTATGACGACGTGACCTGACGAAGCGCTCGGACCTCGTAGGGTCGGGCCTGTGACCAGCGAGATCACCCTCTTCGTCAATCCCACCGCGGGACGCGGCCGGGGCGCCCACGCGGCGCAGCCGGCCGCTTCGGCTTTGCGCGCTGCGGGATTCTCCGTCCGCACGGTCCTCGGTGAGAACGCGCGGGACGCCCTCACGCGCGCGCGTGCCGCGGTCGACGACGGCACGGGCGCCCTGATAGCCGTCGGCGGCGACGGCATGGCGAACCTGGCCCTGCAGGCCGTCGCCGGGACCCGCACCCCGCTCGGCCTGGTCGCCGTTGGCACCGGGAACGACTTCGCCCGCGCCCTGGGCCTGCCCGTACGCGACCCGGCGGCCGCCGCACGCGTGGTCGCGGAGGCCCTCAAGGGCGCACGGTTGCGCGACGTCGACCTGGGCCGGGTGAACGGCACATGGTTCGCCACCGTTCTCGCCTCCGGCTTCGACTCCCGGGTCAACGACCGCGGCAACCGCATGCGGTGGCCCACCGGCCGCTTCAAGTACGACCTCGCGATGCTCGCCGAACTCGCCGCCTTCAAACCGTTCCCGTACCGGATCACGCTGGACGACGGCGAGGTCCGGGAGATCGAGGCGACGCTGGTGGCCGTCGGCAACGGATCGTCGTACGGCGGCGGCATGAGGATCTGCGCGGGCGCCGACCTGGAGGACGGGCTGTTCGACATCACGGTCGTCGGGGACTGTGGCCGTACGACGCTGCTCAAGGTGTTCCCCAAGGTCTACAAGGGCACCCACCTCGACCATCCCAAGGTGACCGTCCACCGGGCCGCGAAGGTGGAGCTGGTCGCGGAGGGCATCACCGGGTACGCGGACGGGGAACCGCTGGGACCGCTGCCGCTGACCGCGCAGTGCGTACGGGCAGCGGTGCGGGTGGCGGCTGCCTGAGCTGCGGGGATCCGGGGTCTCACAGCTGTGGATCCGGATATTGATCGTCCTGTTGTCAGTGCCTCCCGGTAGTCTCGAAAGCACGATGACAGAGGACCTCTCACCGGCCGAGCGGTACGCGGCAGCACGCAGGCGCGCTGTCGAGCAGGCCACCGCGCTCGCCTCCTTCCGCGAGATGTACGACTTCGGCCTCGACCCCTTCCAGATCGAGGCGTGCCAGGCGCTCGAGGCGGGCAAGGGTGTGCTCGTGGCCGCGCCCACCGGCTCCGGCAAGACGATCGTCGGCGAGTTCGCCGTCCACCTCGCCCTCCAGCAGGGCAAGAAGTGCTTCTACACGACGCCGATCAAGGCGCTCTCGAACCAGAAGTACTCCGACCTGTGCCGCCGTTACGGCGCGGACAAGGTCGGCCTGCTCACCGGCGACAACAGCGTCAACTCCGAAGCCCCGGTGGTCGTGATGACCACCGAGGTGCTGCGCAACATGCTGTACGCGGGCTCGCAGACCCTCCTCGGACTCGGCTATGTGGTCATGGACGAGGTGCACTACCTCTCCGACCGCTTCCGGGGCGCCGTCTGGGAGGAAGTGATCATCCACCTCCAGGAGTCGGTGACCCTGGTGTCACTCTCGGCGACCGTGTCGAACGCGGAGGAGTTCGGCGACTGGCTGGACACCGTGCGCGGCGACACCCAGGTGATCGTCTCCGAGCACCGGCCCGTGCCGCTGTTCCAGCACGTGCTGGCCGGGCGGCGGATGTACGACCTCTTCGAGGAGGGCGAGGGCCAGAAGAAGGCCGTCAACCCCGACCTCACGCGCATGGCGCGCATGGAGGCCAGCCGTCCGTCGTATCAGGACCGCAGGCGGGGCCGCGCGATGCGCGACGCCGACCGCGAGCGTGAGCGCAGACAGCGTTCGCGTATCTGGACGCCGGGCCGCCCGGAGGTCATCGAGCGGCTCGACGCCGAGGGGCTGCTGCCCGCCATCACGTTCATCTTCAGCCGCGCGGCCTGCGAGGCCGCCGTCCAGCAGTGCCTGTACGCGGGCCTGAGGCTGAACGACGAAGAGGCGCGGGCGAAGGTCCGCGAACTCGTCGAGGAGCGCACCGCCTCCATCCCGAGCGAGGACCTGCACGTCCTGGGCTACTACGAATGGCTGGAGGGCCTGGAGCGCGGCATCGCGGCCCACCACGCGGGCATGCTGCCGACGTTCAAGGAGGTCGTCGAGGAACTCTTCGTACGCGGCCTGGTCAAGGCCGTCTTCGCGACGGAGACCCTCGCGCTCGGCATCAACATGCCCGCCCGCTCGGTGGTGTTGGAGAAGCTCGTCAAGTGGAACGGCGAACAGCACGCCGACATCACGCCCGGCGAGTACACCCAGCTGACCGGTCGGGCGGGGCGCCGTGGCATCGATGTCGAGGGCCACGCGGTCGTGCTGTGGCAGCGCGGCTTCAGTCCCGAGCATCTGGCGGGCCTCGCGGGCACCCGCACGTATCCGCTGCGCTCCAGCTTCAAGCCGTCGTACAACATGGCGGTGAACCTGGTCGAGCAGTTCGGGCGGCACCGCTCGCGCGAACTGCTGGAGACCTCCTTCGCGCAGTTCCAGGCCGACAAGTCGGTCGTCGGGATCTCCCGGCAGGTGCAGCGCAACGAGGAGGGCCTCGAGGGCTACAAGGAGTCCATGACCTGCCACCTCGGGGACTTCGAGGAGTACATGCGGCTGCGCCGCGAGCTCAAGGACCGCGAGACCGAGCTGGCCAAGCAGGGCGCGGCACACCGGCGAGCCGAGGCGGCCGTCGCACTCGAGAAGCTCAAGCCCGGCGATGTGATCCACGTGCCGACCGGCAAGTACGCCGGGCTGGCCCTGGTGCTGGACCCCGGGCTGCCCGCGGGCCGGTCCAACGGCCACCGCGGCTTCGAGCAGCACGACGGGCCGCGCCCGCTCGTGCTCACTGCCGAGCGCCAGGTCAAGCGGCTGGCCTCGATGGACTTCCCGGTGCCGGTCGAGGCGCTGGAGCGGATGCGGATCCCCAAGTCCTTCAACGCGCGCTCGCCGCAGTCGCGCCGCGACCTCGCCTCGGCGCTGCGTACCAAGGCCGGCCACATCGTCGCGGACCGGCACCGCAAGAAGCGGGCCGAGGCCGCCGACGACCGCGAGATCGCCCGGCTGCGCACGGCGATCCGGGCCCATCCCTGCCATGGGTGCGACGACCGTGAGGACCACGCCCGTTGGGCCGAGCGCTACCACCGGCTGCAGCGCGACACCTCACAGCTGGAGCGCCGTATCGAGGGCCGGACGAACACCATCGCCCGCACCTTCGACCGGATCGTGGCCCTGCTGACCGAGCTGGACTATCTGCGCGGCGACGAGGCCACCGAGCACGGCAAGCGGCTCGCCCGGCTGTACGGCGAACTCGACCTGCTCGCCAGCGAATGCCTGCGCGCCGGTGTCTGGGAGGGGCTCGGCCCCGCCGAACTCGCCGCCTGCGTCTCGGCGCTGGTGTACGAGTCCCGGGCCGCCGACGACGCGATGGCGCCGAAGGTGCCGTCCGGCAAGGCGAAGGCGGCGCTCGGCGAGATGGTGCGTATCTGGGGGCGCCTCGACGCCCTGGAGGAGGACTTCCGGATCACCCAGACGGAGGGTGTCGGCCAGCGCGAGCCGGATCTCGGCTTCGCCTGGGCCGCGCACGAGTGGGCTTCCGGCAAGGGGCTCGACGAGGTCCTGCGCGAGGCGGAGATGCCTGCCGGTGACTTCGTGCGCTGGTGCAAGCAGGTCATTGACGTGCTGGGGCAGATCGCGGCTGCCGCGCCCGTCTCCGGCGGCGGGGCCTCGACGGTCGCGAAGAACGCCCGCAAGGCCGTTGACGGGTTGCTGCGCGGGGTGGTGGCGTACTCGTCGGTGGGGTGAGGCGACGGCGCTTGCCTGCGGGGGGCTGGGCTGGACGGGGCGGGTTTTCGCCCCCTCCGCCCCTTCCCGTCCCGACCTGGGGCTCCGCCCCAGACCCCGCTCCTCAAACGCCGGAGGGGCTGGCACTGGGCTCCGCCCCGGACCCCGCTCCTCAACAGCCGGAGGGGCTGGCACTGCGCTCCGCCCCGGGCCCCGCTCCTCAATCGCCAGAGGAGCTGAACCTGGCGTCAGCGGTTCACATACGCCCGCCAGCCCCCGTACGCCGTGACGTCGGCGGCATCGGACAGAGCGTCGGGCTCGCACAGGAATCCGGGTACGTGGGTGCCGTCGGCGAGCTCCAGCCGGCCGAGTGTCATCGGGCGGGGGAGCGTGGCGAGGAGTCGGCCGAGCCCCTCGGCGGGGAGCTGCCAGACCTCGGTCTCGATGGCGGCACCTCCCGCGCCCACGTGCACCAGTCCCGGCTTCGGTGGGGTGGTGGACAGGGCGTGCAGGCGGTACACGGGGGCCGTCGTGGTCGTACGCTCCAACCGGGCTCCCAGCGAGAGGAGTTGGGGATTCAGTGGCTGGCCCGACAGGTGCGCGCCGACCACCGCGATCCGCAGGCGCGGCTCGAGCAGCCGGGCGATCCGGGCGAGGCGCTCGTCGGTGAACGCGGGACCGATCAGCATCACGCCGAAGGGCAGACCGGCGGGGGTGAGCCCGGCCGGGACGGCGACGGCCGCCAGGTCGAAGAGGTTCGTGGAGTTGGTGAAGCGGCCCAGCCGGGCGTTGGCGCCCAGCGGATCGGCGGCCACCTCGGCGAGTGTGGGGTGGCCAGGAGCGGTCGGCAGCAACAGCGCGTCCGCGTCGTCGAGTTGAGCGAGCGCCCGGTCGCGCAGGCCGGCCAGACGCTCCTGGTCGGCGTACAGCTGGTGGGCCGGGATGTCCCGGGCGCGGGTGATGATCCCGGCGACGGTCGGGTCGAGCCCCGCACCCCCTTCGGCGATCAACTTGTCGACAAAGCTTCCGACGGCCGTGTAGCGCTCGGCGACGAACGCGCCCTCGTAGAGCATCGCGGCGGCCTCGGTGAACGGGGTGAGGTCGA
Source organism: Streptomyces sp. NPDC048415 (assembly GCF_040651675.1). Classification (NCBI taxonomy): domain Bacteria; kingdom Bacillati; phylum Actinomycetota; class Actinomycetes; order Kitasatosporales; family Streptomycetaceae; genus Streptomyces; species Streptomyces sp. NPDC048415. The sequence goes on from NZ_JBEZKJ010000031.1 coordinate 12,546, forward strand.
GGGTGCGGACCTCGGCCCCGGCCGCGACGAGCCGGCCGACGGCGGCCTCGTATGCCCGGGCCCAGCCCTCGTCCAGTTCACCGAGCTGTGCCGTCGGCGGTACGGCGACGCGCCACGGACCCGGCGTGCGCTGGGGGAGCGCCGGGAGCTCGCGGCCCGACGGAGAGGTCATGTACGCGAGGGCCTGCTCGGCCTCCGGGAGCGTGCGGGCGAAGACGGTCACGCAGTCCAGCGAGGCGCAGGCCGGGACGACGCCGGTCGTCGGCACCAGGCCGCGGGTCGGCTTCAGGCCGACGATGCCGTTGAACGCGGCGGGGACGCGGCCCGAGCCCGCGGTGTCCGTGCCGAGGGCGAAATCGACGATGCCCAGGGCTACGGCCACGGCCGAACCCGAGCTGGAGCCGCCGCTGATCCTTGTCGGGTCCAGGGCGCCCCGTACGGCGCCGTGCGGGGAGCGGGTGCCGACCAGGCCGGTGGCGAACTGGTCCAGGTTCGTGGTGCCGAGGACGAGCGCGCCTGCCGCGCGGAGGCGGGCGACTGCGGGCGCGTCGCCCTCCGGGGTGTACGCGTAGGCCGGGCAGCCGGCGGTGGTGGGGAGGCCCGCCACGTCGATGTTGCCCTTCGCCGCGAAGAGGCGTCCCGCGAGCGGGAGGTGTTCGCCCCCCGCGACGCGCTCGTCGATGGCTCGGGCCTCCTGTTCGACCTCCGCCTGGGGGCGTAGGTCGATCCAGATCTCGGGGCGGTCTGTGGCCTCGATGTGGGCGTACGCCATGTGGACTCTGGTCAGTGTGGGGGACGACATCGGTGCTCCTTGCCTGGGGTCTCATCGTCGACTGCCGGCCGGTGGGTGGTGTGTGCCCACCCGCTCGCGCGGGGGCGGCCCCATCGCCCTGCGGAACGCCTGCCCACACCACCGGCGAGATTTCAAGGTGCTGCCACACACATCACCAGACCGCTCAAGGCGCGGGCGCCAGAACCATGAGTGCCGTGCCCGCCTCCACCTGGGCGCCCGGCCTGGTGAGGATCTGTTGGACCACGCCGGTTATCGGGGCCGGGATCCTGGATTCCATCTTCATGGCCTCCAGGGCGAGGAGGGGCTGGCCGGCTGTCACCGTGTCGCCCGGGTTGACGTTCAGCTGCCAGACGGACGCGGCGAACTCGGCCTCGATCAGGCGGCCGCCCGCGGGGACGGTCACCTCGGCGGCGGGAGGGGCGGGCGCGGTGGCCGACTCCGCGCGGGTGAACTCGCCCGCCGCCTCCCAGGCGTCCCGTTCCGCCGAGAAGGCGGCGCCCTGCCGGGCCCGGAACTCCGCGACGGAGTCGGCGTTCTCGGCGAGGAATGCCTCGTACGCGGCCAGGGAGAACTCGCCCTCCTCGATCCGCGGGACGAACCGGCCGGACGTGATGTCGGCCCGCAACTCCAGCAATTCCTCCGGAGCCACCGGATACCACTTGATGCGGTCGAAGAAGCGCAGCAGCCACGGCGAGCCCGGCTCGAACGCGCCGCGCTGCTGCCAGCCGGACCACACCTGGGTCGTCCGGCCGACGAACTGGTAGCCGCCGGGACCCTCCATGCCGTACACGCAGAGATACGCGCCACCGATCCCGACGGAGTTCTCGGCGGTCCAGGTGCGCGCCGGGTTGTACTTGGTGGTGACCAGTCGGTGGCGTGGGTCCAGCGGGGTCGCCACAGGCGCGCCCAAGTAGACGTCTCCCAGGCCCAGTACGAGGTACTCCGCGTCGAAGACCGTGCGGTACACGTCGTCCACCGAGTCCAGACCGTTGACGCGGCGGATGAACTCGATGTTCCACGGGCACCAGGGCGCGTCGTCGCGGACGCCCGCCATGTAGCGGGCGATCGCCTCGCGGGTGGCCGGGTCGTCCCAGGACAGGGGGAGATGAACGGTGCGGGAGGGGACGACCAGCTGGTCGCTGGGCGGTAGCGTCCGCGCGATCTCCCTTATCGTGGCGAGGAGTTCGCGCTGCGGCAGCCTGCGGGGGTCCGTCTGGATCTGCAGAGAGCGGATGCCGGGTGTCAGGTCCGTGACGCCGTCCAGGTCGGCCTCCGCCACCGCCTCCATCAGCGCGTGGACGCGCATCCGCAGGGCCAGGTCCAGCCGCATGGGCCCGAACTCGACCAGCAGGTTGTCGTCGCCGCTGCGCCGGAAGGTCACATCGCCGTCCCGGGCGAGCACCCCGCCGTCCACGATCGCGGGCCGCTGCGAACCGTCCTCGGCGAGCGGTGTGAAGCGCACCGTGTCGCCGGGCCGGAACTGCCCGAGCTTCCAGCGCTCGGTGCTGACGACGGTCGCCGGGCAGACGAAGCCGCCCAGCGAGGGGCCGTCCGGGCCCAGCAGCACCGGCATGTCGCCCGTGTAGTCGACCGCGCCGACCGAGTAGGGAGTGTCATGGATGTTGGACGGGTGCAGGCCCGCCTCCCCGCCGTCCGTACGCGCCCAGCGGGGCTTCGGCCCGACCAGCCGCACGCCCGTCCGCGCGGAGTTGAAGTGCACCTTCCAGTCGGCGGCGTAGAAGTCGTGGATGTCGTCCTCGGTGAAGAACTCCGGGGCGGCGTGCGGGCCTTCGAGGGCGCCGACGTGCCACTGCGGGCCGAAGACCGGCCGGTCGGAGGCGGGTACCGGGGCACCTTCGCCGGTGACCGACCCGCCGTGCAGGACGTCCCCGGTCCGCAGCGCCCGGCCCCCGTGCCCGCCGAACCGGCCCAGGGTGAAGGTGGCCGCACTGCCCAGGAAGGCCGGCACGTCCAGACCGCCCGCGAACAGCACATAGGTCCGCAGTCCGTGCTCGGAGGGGGCCCCGACCTCCAGTACGGCTCCGGCCGGCACCGTCACCGGCTCCCACTGGGCGACCGCCGTACCGTCCACCGTGACCGGCGCGGCAGCACCCGTGACGCATACCGTTGTGGCGTGGGTGAACCGCAACGTCGGCCCCTGCAAGGTGCATTCGAGTCCCGGCGCACCCTCGGGGTTGCCGAGCGCCCGGTTGCCCAGCCGGAACGACAGATCGTCCATCGGGCCGCAGGGCGGCACGCCCACCTGCCAGTAGCCGGTGCGGCCCGGCCAGTCCTGGACGGTGGTGAGCGTCCCGCCGGAGACGACCTCGACGCGCGCCGTCCGGTCGGTGACCTTCGTGAGCGTCGCCGTCGAATGCGCCGCCGCCCGGAAGTCGTCGCAGGCGAGCGCCGCCCGCACCAGCCCGAGGTTCGTCTCGATGCCGTCGACCCGGGTCCTGGCCAGCGCCTCGTCGAGCCGCTCCAGGGCATGCGCGCGGTCCGGGCCGTACGCGATGATCTTCGCGAGCATCGGATCGTACGACGTGGTCACCTCGGTGCCCGTCTCGACCCAGCTGTCCACACGCACCCCGCCCGGGAACTCGACCCGCGTGAGCAGGCCCGCGCTCGGCCGGTGGTCGCGCGAGGGGTCCTCGGCATACACGCGGGCCTCGACGGCGTGACCGCGCGGCGCCCCCGGGTCCCGTACGACATCCGTCTCGCCGCGCGCGAGCCGCAGCATCCAGGCGACCAGGTCGACCCCGTAGACCTCTTCGGTGACCGGGTGCTCCACCTGGAGGCGGGTGTTGACCTCCAGGAAGTACGCTTCCTCGCACGCCGCGTCGTACACGAACTCGACGGTTCCGGCCGAGCGATAGTCCACCGAGGCACACAAGTCGCGGGCAGCCGAGGCGAGTTGTTCGCGTACGCGGGCGGGCAGTCCCGGCGCCGGAGCCTCCTCCAGGACCTTCTGGTTGCGCCGCTGGAGCGAGCAGTCGCGGTCGCCGAAGGTGACGACGCGGCCCCGGCCGTCGCCGAAGACCTGCACCTCGACATGGCGGGCGTGCTCGACCAGGCGTTCCAGGAAGACGCCGGCCGAGGAGAAGGAGGCCGCGGCGAGGCGCTGCACCCGCTCCCAGGCCTCGGTCAGTTCATCGGCCGATCGACATGCCGACATACCGATGCCGCCGCCGCCCCCGGTGGCCTTGAGCATGACCGGATAGCCGATCCGGTCGGCTGCCTCCAGGGCGTCTGGAAGACCGGCGAGCAGACCCGTGCCCGGCGCCAGCGTCACCCCGGCCGCCTCCGCCGCCGCCCGCGCCGTGTGCTTCGCGCCGAACAGCTCCAGCTGCTCGGGCGTCGGGCCCACGAACACGATCCCGGCGTCCTCGCAGCGGCGCGCGAACGCCGCGTCCTCGGAGAGGAAGCCGTACCCCGGGTGGATCGCCCCGGCACCGGTGTCCTTGGCCGCCTTCAGGACCAGGTCGGCGTCGAGATAGGACTCCTTGGCGGGCGCGGGCCCCAGCCGTACGGCCTCGTCGGCGAGCCGGACGTGGGGTGCGCAGCGGTCGGGGTCGGAGTACACGGCGACCGTCCGCAGGCCGAGTTCTCGCGCCGTCCGGATGATCCGCACCGCGATCTCGCCCCGGTTGGCGACGAGCAGCGTGTCGAAGGTCATTCCGGCGCCCCGATGGTCATCTCCACGGCGGTCGGCTCGAAGCCGTTGCAAGGGTTGTGGATCTGTGGGCAGTTGGAGACCAGCACGATCACATCGCGCTCGGCGCGCAGCGTCAGTTTGAGCCCCGGCGCCGAGATGCCGTCGACGATGCCGAGGGTTCCGTCCTTCTCGACCGGCACGTTCATGTACCAGTTGATGTTCGAGACGAGATCGCGCTTGCCGAGGCCGTACTTGGCGCCCTCCGCGAGGAAGTTGTCCACGCAGGCGTGCTGGGACCAGGTCTGATGGCCGTAGCGCAGGCTGTTCGACTCCTTGGAACAGGCGCCGCCGACCGTGTCGTGCCGGCCGACCCCGTCCTCGGTCACGGTCATCAGCGGGGTGTGCTCGTTGGACATCAGCACACTGCCCGTGGTCAGGAACAGGTTGCCCTGCGCGTGGATGGTGTCGGGCGCGCTGTAGCGGACGGATGTGTCGTGGGCGTCGTACACCAGGAAGTCGACGGCCTGGTTGCCGTGCAGATCGGTGACGGTGAGCGTCTCGCCGGAGCGGACGACGGCCGACCAGGCGGCCCGGGCCGGGACAACGGTGCGGGTCATGCGATCCCCCTCGCGGCAAGGAATTCGGCGGTGTTCAGGAAGGCGCGGCGGCCCTCGGGCGTGGCCTCCCACAGCGGGTCGCCCGGCTTGGTGGCCTCCGAGCGCCAGGCGAGCACCTCCAGCGGGGTGCTGACGTAGTCCGGGCGCGGATCGGCCGGGTGCGGCACGTTCGCGATCAGCACCGTGACGTCCTGCTCGGCGCGCAGGGTGACGCCGGCGCCGGGTCCGGCCGAACCGGTGAAGTCGAGCGAGCCGTCGTCGCGTACCTCCACGCCCTGGAAGAAGGAGAGCGAGGGCGGCAGATCACGCGGCTCGAGCCCGTTCTTCGCGGCGGCCAGCTTGAACAGCTCACGCCCGGCCGGGGACGCGGACTGCGGCGTCCCGTCCCCGTACCGCGCGGTGTTGCGTACGAGCGTGGAGGTGCCGCACAGCGCGTCGTGCCGCCCGGAGGTGTCGGCGACCAGCGAGGCCAGCACCCGGCCCTGGTCGGACAGCAGCAGCCGGCCCTCGCCCAGGTACGCGTTCCACTGGACCTTGACCGTGTCCGCCACGTTCAGGCGCTCCCACGGGCGGTCGGCCACGTACAGCAGGAGATGCGCGCAGGCGTCACCGCTCAGGTCGGTCAGTCGGAGCTCGGTGCCGCGGGCCAGCACCTTGTGCGTGTAGTTGCCGCCCGCCACCGTCTCCGCCCACACCAGGTGACCCGCCTCGCAGGGCGGCGCCGGCCAGTCGCTCGCCGGGACGACGGGCATGGCCTCGGCGCGGGTTCCCTCCTGCGCCCGGGCGTGGTCACGGGCTCCGTAAGTGGTCGCTGTCGCCATCGCGGGACCTCCGGCTGGTACGGCTGTCATTTCTGTCGCTCGACAGAAATTAGGTGCGGGCCGGGTCGCGGACATTGCCCGGCTGTTGCCGCCCGGTTACCGATCCCTCACGAAGATCACCGAGAGATCGCCGGGCTAGATCGCCGTGTGGTGCCGTGTGCGAGGATCGAACACATGGGAACCGGTGCTGGACGACGGGTCGGCAGGCCGCGTGCCGCGCAGCGGCCGGACAGCGGCCTCGCCCCGCGCGCCGAACTGCTCGCCGCCGCCGCCGAGTTGTTCACCACGCGGGGATACGCGGCCACGACCACCCGGGCCGTCGCCGAGCGGGCGGGCATGCGCCAGGCGTCCATGTACCACTACGTCTCCGGCAAGGAGGAGCTGCTCGCCGAGCTCCTGGAGTCCACGGTCACGCCCTCCCTGACCCTCGCCCGCGAACTCCTCGCGGACGACGCGAAGTCGGCGGAGGACCGGCTGTGGGAGCTGTGCCGCACTGACGTCGAGCTGCTCTGCGGCGACCCCCACAACCTCGGCGTTCTCTATCTGCTGCCCGAGGTGCGCACCGAGCACTTCGCCGGCTTCCATGCTGTTCGGGCCGAACTCAAGGACACCTACCGGCAGTTGCTCGCCGCGACGCCGGCCGGAGGCGCGCTCGCCAAGAGTGAGCTGGATCTGCGGACGGATCTGCTGTTCGGGCTGATCGAGGGCGTCATCCTCGTCCACCGCTCCGACCCGCAGCGGCCCGTATCGGCGTTCGCGGAGGCCACGGCCGACGCGGCGCTGCGTATCGCCGGAATCTGACGTTCACGGCCCCCGCGGGGCCCCGATTTTCGTACGCCCGTACGCCGTCACACACCGTGTACGAATGAAGGCTCAGCGTATAAAAGAGCCGAGAGTACTCCTGTCGCGCGGACGATTTCAGGTGCTTGCTGAATATGACACAGCGATGATCCGGTCGGACTAAGCTCGCCCGCAGCGCACCGAGTTGAGGTGTATTCGTGCGCTTGTTCCCAAAACTTCCGAAGATTCGGTTTGATCCATGCCGTTTCCCCCACAAACCTCCCCGACCCCCCAGTCGATCTGTCTCAGAGGGCATACATGGTGAGTGTTCAATCGCCCCCCGGTGGCCGTGAACTTCCCTACGCGCGCGTGCTGTTGCTGCCGGCCATACTGATGGCCGCGGCGACCGGTACCGCCGTCGCCGTGGTGACGGAGCCGGCCCGGGCCGCAGTCGGCCTGTGCGGCGGCATCGCGACGCTGCTGGTCATCGCCATCGGCGCCGAGGCCGTACGCCGCGGCCGGGCCGCCCGCGACCTGCGCGCCGACTTCGCACAGCGCGCCGCCTACTTCGAACAGCGCATCGCCGCCCACGACCAGGAGGTCGTGCGCCTCACCGAGGAGCTTCTGCCGGCCGCACTCGACCGGCTGCAGAGCGGACAATCCCCCTCCGAGGTGATTCGCACCCTGGGCGACGGCGACCCCGCCTACCGCGACGTCCCCCGGTCGCAGCGCACGCTGCTGAAGCGAGTGCTCAAGATCGTCGACACCCAGGAGTCGATGCGTGACGCCGCACAGCGCTCCTTCGTCAACATCGCCCGGCGCGTCCAGGCGATCGTTCACCAGCAGAACAACGAACTGCGCGAGATGGAAGAGGACCACGGGCGCAATCCCGAGGTCTTCGACGACCTGCTGCGCATCGACCACGGCACCGCGCTGATCGGCCGCCTCGCCGACTCCATCGCGGTACTCGGCGGCGGCCGTCCCGGACGCCAATGGCCCGAGCCCGTACCGCTGTTCAGCGTGTTGCGCGGCGCCATGTCCCGGATCCTCGAGTACCGCCGCATCGAGCTGCACAACATCGTCGACGTCGCCGTCAGGGGCGTATCCGTCGAACCGCTCATCCACGCGCTGGCCGAACTCCTCGACAACGCCACGCGCTATTCGCCCCCGCACACCAAGGTCCACGTCACCGCCATCGAGGTGCAGACCGGTGTCGCCATCGAGATCGAGGACGGCGGAGTCAGCCTCAGCGACGAGGCCCGCGGAAAGATCGAGGAGCTGCTCCGGCTTGCCGCGGCCGGCGTCGACCCGAACGTGATGGGCCAGGCGCCCCGGCTCGGCATGGCCGTCGTCGGACGACTCGCGCAGATGTACAACATGCAGATCTCGCTGCGCCAGTCCGCCTACGGCGGTGTCCGCGCCGTCCTCGTCGCGCCGCGCGACATGCTCACCACCGACTTCGCTCCCGGCCTCGCGCACGGCGTCGGCGCGGCCTCTGTCACGGGCATCGACAACGGCGGAGTCGAGGGCCCGGCGCGCAAGCCGAAGAAGCGCCGCCCGACCACCGGACCCCGTATCCCGTCTCCGAACGGCGGCTCTCTGGACGACGACGCCCCCCAGGTCACCGAGTGGACGCCCAACGGGCTGCCGCAGCGCCGCAGCCGGGTCAAGGTCCCCTTCAGCCAGCGGATCGCCGAGGCCCGGGCCGAGGCCGCGGCCGCCGAGGCCGCCGCGGCGGCGACGCCCGCATGGGCGTCGGAGCCCGCCGAGGAGGAGAAGGAGCCCGAACCCGGCCTGTGGGTCGAGGCGTTCATGAACGGACTCAAGGGTGACCCGGACCCGACGGCATTCAGCACGAACAACCAGCCGGCCCCTGTCGAGGCCGACGACGAGGGGGACCTCAAGTGATCCAGCAGCGAGCCAACTTCGACTGGATGCTCAAGGAGCTCGCCGACGGCGTCCCGGGCATCCAGCAGATCGTGGTGCTCTCCGCCGACGGACTGCGCATCGCCCGCTACGGCGGCGACCCGGACGCGGCCGACCGTGTCGCCGCGGCCTGCGCGGGCCTGCAGAGCCTGGCCGGAGCCGTAGCGGGCGAGATCCCCAACAGCGACGGCCGGATGCGCATGGTCATCATCGAGATCAACGGCGGCTACTTCTATCTGATGTCGGCGGGACCCAACGCCTACCTCGCCGTGCTCGCCAACCAGACCGCGGAACCGGGCCTGATGAGCAACCGCATGCGCGACCTCGTCGTACGGATCGGCGCACATCTGACGAGTCCGCCGCGGCGCAACGGGCAGACCGTATGACTCCTCCGCAACGCCGGCGGCGCTACCCCAAGGAAGACCCCTCCGAGCCCCCGAAAGAGGTGCTTCCCCAAGAGGGCAAGGAGCAGGACCCGAAGGACCCCGGGCGCTTGTACGTGCTCACCGGCGGGGTCGAGGGCGGCGACCGGGCCGCCCTCGACCTGGTCACGTTAATCGTGGCGCGCGCCGCCGCGCCGCCGCCCGCCACCCAGCCGGAGCAGTCGGCGCTGCTCCGGCTGTGCAAGGCACCACTGTCCGTGGCCGAGCTCTCGGCCTATCTCAACCTGCCGTTCAGCGTGGTGACCGTCCTGCTCACCGAGCTGCTGGCGGCCGAACTGGTACAGGCGCGCGCTCCGATCGTCCGCTCGGCGCTGCCCGACCGTTCCCTCCTCGAAGCGGTGATGCATGGACTTCAAAAGCTCTGACACCATCACGGGCCCTCGCGCCGAGGACCACCTGCCGCACACGGCGCAGGCAGCCGTGAAGATCGTGATCGTGGGCGGCTTCGGGGTCGGCAAGACGACCATGGTGGGCTCCGTCAGCGAGATCAAACCGCTGACCACCGAGGAGACCATGACGCAGGCCGGCATCGGAATCGACGACAACTACGGCTCCGAGACCAAGACGGCGACCACCGTCGCCATGGACTTCGGCCGGATCTCCATCACGGACCAACTCGTGCTCTACCTGTTCGGCACGCCCGGCCAGGAGCGCTTCTGGTTCCTGTGGAACGGCCTCTTCGAGGGAGCCCTCGGCGCGGTGGTGCTGATCGACACCCGGCGCCTGGAAGTCAGCTTCGACGTCATCGGCCGCCTGGAGGAGCGCGGTGTGCCGTTCGTCGTCGCCATAAACGACTTCCCGGACGCGCCGCACTATCCGGTCGAGGACCTGCGGACGGCGCTCGACCTGGCCGACGAGATCCCGATCGTGAAGTGCGACGCGCGCCGCCGGGCCTCCAGCCGGGACACCTTGATGACGCTGATGCGCTTCCTGCACTCGCTCGCGATGACCTCGGCGCGCACCTGAACCCCTTACGACAGCAGTTCGCCCATGCCAACTCCTCATAAACCGGATCCCTTTCAGTTTCGGAGCGATCACCGTGACGCCTGAATCCCACTTCCCGGCCGGTACGGACGACCCCACGCTCGGTCCGCCGCCCGGCTGCCCCGCCCATGGACTCGGCCCCGGCGGGCTGCGCCGCTTGTACGGTCCCGAGGCGGAGGACCTGGGAGCCCTGTACGAGAAACTCCGCGCCGAGCACGGCGCCGTGGCCCCCGTGCTGCTCCACAACGACGTGCCCATCTGGGTGGTGCTCGGCCACGGCGAGAACCTGCACATGGTGAGCAACCCCTCGCACTACGCGCGCGACAGCCGCCTGTGGACCGCCGTCCAGGACGGCACGGCGGGCGCCGACCATCCGCTCGCGCCGCACATCGCCTGGCAGCCCATCTGCTCCCACGCCGAGGGCGACGAGCACCTGCGGCTGCGCGGTGCGGTCACCGGCGCCATGTCGACGATCGACTTCCGCAGCCTGCGGCGCTATATCAACCGATCGACGCAGCGCCTCGTCAACCAGTTCTGCGAGCTCGGCACGGCCGATCTGGTCGGACAGTTCTCCGAGCACCTGCCGATGGCCGTGCTGTGCGAGATCCTCGGCATGCCCGAGGACTACAACGACCGTATGGTGCACGCCACCCGTGACCTGCTCAAAGGCACCGAGACCGCGATCGCCAGCAACGAGTACGTCATGAATGTGCTGACGCAGCACACGCTCAGGCGCCGCGCGGAGCCCGAGGAGGACTTCACCAGCCACCTCATCAACCACCCGGCCCGGCTCACCGACGACGAGGTCGCCCAGCACCTGCGCCTCGTGCTGCTCGCCGCGTACGAGGCCACGGCCAACCTCATCGCCAATGTGCTGCGCATGGTGCTCACCGACCCCCGCTTCCGCGCCCAGCTCAACGGCGGGCAGATGACGGTGCCCGAGGCGGTCGAGCAGTCCCTGTGGGACGAACCGCCGTTCAGCGCCGTCCTCGGCTACTTCGCCAAGCAGGACACGGAGTTGGGCGGCCGGCGCATCCGCAAGGGCGACGGACTGCTCTTCGGGATCGCGCCGGGCAACGTCGACCCGCGGGTCCGTCCCGACCTCGCCGCCAATATGCAGGGCAACCGCTCGCACCTCGCCTTCGGCGGCGGTCCGCACGAGTGCCCGGGCCAGGACATCGGCCGCGCCATCGCCGACGTCGGCGTCGACGCCTTGCTGCTGCGGCTGCCGGACGTCGAACTCGACTGCTCCGAGCACGAGTTGCGCTGGCGCTCGTCGATGTCGTCGCGCCACCTCGTGGAGCTGCCCGTGCGGTTCCAGCCGAAGGCCCCGCAGGACGAGCGGCCCACCGTCCCCGGGGTGCCGCGTCAGCGGCCGAACTGGCAGGTCACCACGGAGAGTCCGGCGACGGCCGCGCCCGCTCAGCAACCGGTGGCCCCGCAGCCGGCACCGGCCCCGGAGCCGGCCGGCCGCCTCGGTGCCTGGCAACGCTTCCTGCGCTGGTGGCGCGGCTACTGAGAGCGAACCGCTGCGACGGCTGGGCGGCTAGGACGCCCAGTCGTCGTACGAGGCCCATGCTTCCAGCGCCCGCCCGCTGACGAACCGGTGCTCGTGGCCCGTGACCGGATCAGTGAACTCGAGTGCCCGCGCCAGGAGTTGGAGCGGACGACGGAAATCACCGGTCGGCACGGGCCCGGTCACCACCGGGTAGAGGGGATCGCCGAGGAGGGGCACGCCCAACGCGTTCATATGCACCCGGAGTTGATGGGTCTGCCCGGTACTGGGCGTCAGCCGGTAGCGCCCCAGCCGGTCCCGGCGCTCGACCAACTCCACCCGGCTGACGGCGTTCGGCTCGCCCGGTACCTCCTGGGCGGCCATGACCCCGCGCTCCTTGAGGATCCGGCTGCGCACCGTACGCGGCAGCGCGAGACCGGCGTCGTACGGGGCCACGGCCTCGTACTCCTTGCGGACCAGTCTGTCGCGGAACAGTGACTGGTAGGCGCCGCGTTCCCCGGGCCGCACCGTGAACAGCACGAGCCCGGCGGTGAGCCGGTCAAGCCGGTGCGCGGCGCCGAGCGCCGGGAGGTCCAGCTCCCGGCGCAGCCGGGCCAGGGCGGTTTCGGTGACATGGCTGCCGCGCGGAGTGGTGGCGAGGAAGTGCGGCTTGTCGGCGACGACGATGTGCTCGTCACGGTAGACGACGTCGAGCGCGAACGGCACCCGCTCCTCGTCGGGCAGCTCCCGGTAGAACCACACGAACGTCCCCGGCACATACGCCGCGTCCGCCGTCAGCGGCCGCCCGTCCTCCCGGACGATCAGCCCCTCGCCGATCATCCCGTCGATCACTCCGTCCGGCGCCGCGAGCCGGGCCAGCAGATGCTCCCGCACGGTGGCCCATCCCCCTTCCCGCGGCAGCTTGATCCGCACGGGGTCGACCCCGTCGCGCTGCGGGAGGGGGGAGGCAGGGATCCGTGGCTTGCGTCTCACCTGGTCAAGCGTACGAGGCCGGGGCCACCTCGGGAGTCTCGGCCACCGGCGTCCGCGCCTTGAACGCCCGGTACGCGGCACCCGCGACCACGGTCACGCCCAGGAACAACACCGTGAACCACTGGAAGTACCAATGCCCGCCCGCCGGGTCGTACACCGCGGCGCGGGGCCAGGCGAGGTTGACGGTCATGATGAGGCCGTAGAGGAGGGCGAGCGCGTTGACGGGGGCGCCCCAGCGGCCCAGGGAGAAGAGCGGGGCGCCCGTCTCGTCGGTGCCGTCGGCGGTGAACTCGCCACGCAGGCGGCGCACCAGCAGCGGTCCGGTCACCATCGCGTACGCCAGGTACAGCATCACGATGCAGGTGGTGCCGATGGCCAGAAAGGCGTCCGGAGAGGCGAAGTTGAGCAGGAGCAGCGCGGCGGCCAGGACGCCGACGACCAGGGCGGGCGCGCTCGGCATGCCGGTGCGCGGGTTGACCTTGGCGAGGCGGCGGGAGAAGGGGAGCTGGTTGTCGCGGGCCATCGAGAAGAGCATGCGGCAGGCAGCCGTCTGGATCGCCAGCGTGGCCACCGCGATGGCCACCACCACGTCGGCGAGCAGCGCCCGGCCGACCCCGTCACCGAGGCTGCTGGTCAGGACGTAGCTCAGGCCGTCGACACCCAGGTGTCCGTCCGTGAGACTCGGCGCGGCCAGCAGCCCGCCGAGAACGATCAGGCCGCCGAGCAGGCCCGCCGCGCCGAGCGCGGTGAGGATCGTACGGGGCGCCGTGCGCCGGGGGTTGTGGGTCTCCTCGCTCATCTCGCCCGCGCTGTCGAAGCCGATCATCACGTACGCGGCCATGAACGACCCCACCATCAGCGCCCCGAAGAGGCCGGTGGTGCCCTCGCCACTGTGGAAGGTGATGCCCGGGGAGCGCTCGGAGTGGGTGAGCAGAAGCACGATGATCAGGACCGCGCCGATGATCTCGGCGGTCACGCCGACCCGGTTGATCGCGGACATCACACGGTTGTCGACGAGGTTCACCAGCGTGGTCAGGACGAGCAGGATCACGCCGAGTACGGCGGCGTTGGCGGCGCCGTCGGCGCTGGTGGGTGCCGGGTCGCTGCCGACCAGCTGGAACCCGGACCAGATGGCGGGCAGCACCATCTGCAGCGCGAGCGCCGCCGCCGCGACCACCACGATCTGCCCGATCACCATGATCCAGCCGGCGAACCAGCCGAAGGAGAGGTTCGACAGGCGCGTGGACCACTGGTAGATCGCGCCCGAGATCGGATAACGCGCGGCCAGCTCCGCGAAGCACGCGGCGACCGCCAACTGGCCCGCCAGCACGGCCGGCCAGGTCCAGAAGAAGACCGGGCCGCCGAACGCGTACCCGAAGGCGAAGAACTGGAAAACCGTTGTGAGGACGGAGATGAAGGAGAACCCGGCGGCGAACGAGGCATACCGGCCGAGGCTGCGGTGCAGCTCCTGGCGGTAGCCGAACTCGGCCAGCGAGCGGTCGCCGGAGGACTCCGGAGGATCGGGGCGTACGTCGGAGGGGGCGGTGGTGGTCACGGCGGCACCTGCCTTCGGCGCGGAAGGGTGGGCAGAGGAGAGCGAGCTGGATTCCTGTCGGGTGACAGAAATTAGGGAGACCCTGTTTCACTCGCGTGACGCGGCCGTGTCGGCGGCGGGCCTAAGTCCTCACGCCCTTGCCGCCTCTGCCCCAATGCGATACATCGTGTGTATTGAGGCATCCTTGAGATACGCGATATGTTCGGCTACGGATATTCGGAGACGAGGTGGTGATGCACTGTGGCGACGAAACGCCGGAAGCTGAGCAATCCGCTGGCGCTCGCGGTCATGGTGCTGCTCACCGAGCGGTCGATGCATCCGTACGAGATCGCCCAGACCCTGCGCCGACGGGGCAAGGACACCAGCCTGAAGATCAACTACGGCTCGCTCTACACCGTCGTGCAGAACCTGGAGAAGCACGGCTTCGTCGAGGTCAGCGAGGTCCAGCGGCAGGGCAACCGCCCCGAGCGCACCCTCTACGGCATCACGGACGCCGGGCGTGACGAGGCCACGGAGTGGCTGTCGGACCTGCTTGCCGTCCCGGCGCAGGAGTATCCGATCTTCGAGTCCGCGCTCTCACTGATGGGCGTGCTCCACCCCGACGAGGTGGTGCGTCTGCTGGGGGAGCGGCTCGGCGGTCTGGAGGTGCGGGCCGCGAGCCTGCGCGGCGTGCTGGCCAAGCTCTCCGAGACGCTGCCCAGACTCTTCCTGATCGAGGCGGAGTACAAGGCGCACATGATCGAGGCGGAGGCCGCCTGGGTCCGGAGCTTCCTGGCAGAGGTCGCGGCGGGAACGTTTCCCGGCGTCAAGGAGTGGCGGACGTTCAGCGAGACGGGGGAGGTCCCCGAGGAGTACCTGAAGCTCGAAAGCGGCGACGTCGAGAGACCGTAGCCAAGAAGAAAAGGACCCCGGCGGAACTGTTGCAGCAGCCCCGCCAGGGTCTCGAACCCCGAACTGAATCCACCCTGAGGCAGCTCCAGGCGATCGAGGTGCGGCACACCCAGGATAGCCCGGCGCTCTTCACGCGGATCAGTTCGGCCTTGCCCGAGATCACCGCTCACTCAGGAGAGCAGTCGACATGAGCAGTACCCGTGCGCCCGCGGTAGCGGCGCGTCAGCTGATCAAGACCTATCCCCGTGACGTCACCGCGCTCAACGGCATGGACGTCACCGTAGAGGCGGGCACCGTCTTCGGACTGCTCGGTCCGAACGGCGCCGGCAAGTCCACCACCGTCAAGATCCTCACCACCCTGGCCCGCCCCGACTCCGGCACCGCCACCGTCGCGGGCCACGACGTGCTGCGCCACCCGGACCGGGTGCGCCGCGCGATCGGCGTCGTCGCCCAGAGCTCGGGCGCCGACCCGGTGGCCACAGGCCGGGAGAACCTCCAACTCCAGGGCAGGCTCTACGGCGTGAGGGGCGCCGGTCTGAACCGCCGCGTGGACGAGCTGCTCGATCGCTTCAAGCTCGCCGACGCAGCGAAGCGCCAGGTCAAGGGCTACTCGGGCGGCATGCGGCGGCGCCTGGACGTGGCGCTCGGCCTGGTCCACCGCCCCGAGGTGCTCTTCCTCGACGAGCCCACCACCGGTCTCGACCCCGAGGCGCGCACCGCGATGTGGGACGAGATCGCCCGGCTCGCCGGCGACGAGGGCCTGACCATCCTGCTCACCACGCACTACCTCGAAGAGGCCGACCGCCTCGCCGAGCGCATCGCGATCGTCGACCGCGGCCGGGTCGTGGTGGAGGGCACCCCCGATGCCCTGAAGGGCGAACTCCGGGGCGACGCCGTCCACGTGGAACTGCGGGAGGCGGTCGGCGAAGCCGGACGTACGGTGCTCGGCGGCGCCCTCACGGGGCTGCCCGGCGTGCACGAGGCACTGTTCGAGGGCCGCCGTATCAGCGTCCGCGCCGATGACGGGGCCGCCGCGATGCCCGCCCTGCTCGGGGCACTCGAGCGCGCCGGGGTCGGTGTCGCCGCCGCGACGGTGGCCCGCCCCTCGCTCGACGACGTCTATCTCCGCTACGCGGGCCGCCGTTACTCCGAGGCGGAGGCCGAGTCCGCCGACAGCCTCGCCCTCGCCGGAGGTGTGTGATGAGTACCGCCGTCTCCCAGACCTGGTACATGACGCAGCGTCAACTCATGGTGTTCGCACGGCAGCCGGCGTATCTGTTGATCACGCTGATTCAGCCGGTGGTCTGGCTCTTCCTGTTCGGCAACCTCTTCAAGAAGGTGGTCGAACTCGGCGGCTTCGGCACCACCTCGTACCTCGACTACCTGGTGCCGGGCGTCGTGGTGATGAGCGCGCTCAGCTCCAACATGTGGGCGGGCATGACCACGCTCGACGAGATCCAGCGCGGCACGCTCAACCGGTTCCTGACCACGCCCGTCAGCCGTGCGGCCCTGATGAACGGGAATGTCGTCAACAATGGCCTGGTCACCGCGTTGCAGTCGGTGATCATCGTGCTGCTCGGACTGCTGGGCGGCGCCGACTACCCGGGCGGCATCGGCGGTGTCGCGATCCTGATCATCGCCTCCGTGCTGCTCGGCACGATCTTCGGGGCGCTGTCCAACGCGCTGGGCATGCTGGTCCGGGAGCGGGAATCGATCATCGGCATCAACACCTTCCTGCTGCTGCCGCTGACGTTCCTCTCGAGCGCCTTCATGGCCCCGGCCCGGATGCCGGGGTGGATGCGGCACATCGCCGACTTCAACCCCCTCAACTGGGCGATGGTCGCGGGCCGTTCGGCGATGTCCGAGAACCCCGACTGGGGTGACGTCCTCAGCAGGTCCGGGGCGCTCCTCGCGCTCGCGGTGGCGGCGGTGTGGCTGTCGATCCGCACGTTCAGGTCGTACCAGCGGTCCGTGTGAGGCCAGTTGCACACGAAGGCGGCCACCGGGCAGGTGGCCGCCTTCCGTCGCTCACTCCTCCAGCCGGGGCGTTCAGGCCGCCTCCTCCTGCTCCGCCTCCACCTGCGCGTTCCACTCCCGCTTGGACGCCTGCCAGCCGTCCTCGTTGTGCCCAAGACGCCAGTACCCGGAGATCGACAGATCATCGCGCGCGATCTCGCGCTCGACCCGCAGCAGCCGGCGCAGCTCCTTCACGAAACCCGCCTCGCCGTGTACGAAGGCGTGCACCCGGCCCTCCGGGAACTCCAGGGCACGTACGGCCTCCACCAGGGCCTCGCCGATGGGCCGGTCCCCGCGGTGCAGCCAGACGACCTCCACATCGGAGTCGATCTTCTGCTCCTCCTCGGGACCGGAGACCTCGACGAAGGCATGCGCGACGGCGCCCTCGGGCAGCGCCTCCACGGCGGCCGCGATCGCGGGCAGCGCGCTCTCGTCACCGGCCAGCAGATGCCAGTCGGCGCTCGCGTCGGGCGCGTACGCGCCGCCGGGGCCCATGAACCGTACGATCTCGCCCGGCCGCACCTTCACGGACCACGGCCCCGCGAGACCCTCGTCGCCGTGCACGACGAAGTCGAGCGTCAGCTCGCACACCTCGGGGTCCCAGGCGCGCACGGTGTACGTCCGCGTCACGGGCCACTGCTCGCGCGGGAACTCCTCGCGAATGCGCTGCAGGTCGAAGGGCTCGGGGTAGGTGACGCCCGCGGGCCCGAACAGCAGCTTCACATAGTGGTCGGTGCTGCCGCCCGCGGTGAATTCGGCCAGGCCCTCGCCGCCCAGCACGACCCGCTGCATGTGCGGAGTCAGCCGCTCGGTGCGCACCACCTGCGCGGAGTGGGGCTTCCGGGGCTTGCGTGCCGGGCGTTCTGCCATGACGGCCTCCTAGTTCACATGCTTAGGCTTACCTAAGTTAGCACTCCATCCTCTCAGTCACCTATGCGGGAAGGGGTACCCGCTATACCTGCAGAGTTCCAAGCAATCTCTGCAATGAACCTCCCAGGCCCCAGCGGGCGGCGAGCGCGTCCAGCGCGGCCCGGTCGCGCGGTTCGCGGGGCAGGGCGGTGTCCACGTCCGGCAGGGGCACGTCGCCGGCGACCTTGACGACCCGCGGCGCCACGGCGACATACGGTCGCGACTCGTCAAGGCGCGCCCGCTGCGAGGGAGTCAGCCTGGACTTCGGGTCGTCGACCGCCGCCATGATCCCGGCCAGGTCGCCGAACTCGGCGAGCAGCTTCGCGGCCGTCTTCTCGCCGATGCCGGGCACGCCGGGCAGTCCGTCGCTCGGGTCGCCGCGCAGCAGCGCCAGATCCGCGTACCCCGGGCCGTCGACGCCGTACTTCTCGCGCAGCCACGACTCGTCGGTGAGCTGGAGCGTGCCGACGCCCTTGAGGGGGTAGAGGACGCGGATCTCCCGCTTGTCGTCGACCAGTTGGTAGAGGTCGCGGTCGCCGGTGACGATGTCGACCGGACCGGTGGCGCGCCCGGTGAACGTGCCGATCACGTCGTCCGCCTCGTACGCCTCGACGCCCACGCGGGCGATGCCCAGCGCGTCCAGGACGTCCTCGATGACGGGCACCTGCGGTGAGAGGGTGTCCGGCACCTCCTCCTCGTCGGGGCCGACCTCGGTCTCCACGGCGACGCGGTGCGCCTTGTAGGACGGGATCAGGTCGACCCGCCACTGCGGGCGCCAGTCCGCGTCCATGCAGGCCACCAGGTCGTCCGGGCGGTGGTCCCTGACCAGGCGGTCGATGAATTCCAGCAGCCCGCGCACGGCGTTCACGGGTGTGCCGTCCGGGGCCTTCACGGATTCCGGCACGCCGAAATAGGCGCGGAAGTACAGCGAGGCGGTGTCGAGAAGCATGAGTCGTCGAGTTTGCTGCGTCACGTTTCGCATCATGCCGTACGCCACTGACAGTGACCTGGACCACTCCTGTGTTTGCTCCGCGTAAGCGGGGGCAGGCGCCGCCTCTGAGCCAAGCCGGTTGCGTTTTCAACCGTCCCTCAGCCGGTTTCCTCAACCGGTTCACCAACCGTTCGAACGAGAGGCACACGTGTCATCCAGGCTTGCGGCCGAGCATTTGTACAAGGTGTTCGGCAGACGACCCGAAGAAGCGGTGGAGCGGCTCCGCCAGGGAGTCGACCGCGAGGAACTGCGCGCCGACGGCACCACCGCCGCCGTGATCGACGCGTCCTTCGCGGTGGAGCCGGGCCAGATCTTCGTCGTCATGGGCCTGTCCGGATCCGGCAAGTCCACGCTGCTGCGCATGCTCAACGGACTGCTGGAGCCCACCGCGGGCCATGTGCGCTTCGACGGCCAGGACCTCACCGCGCTCAGCGCCCGTGAACTGCGCGAGGTGCGCTCCAGGAAGATCAGCATGGTCTTCCAGCACTTCGCGCTCTTCCCGCACCGCAGCGTCCTGGAGAACGCCGCGTACGGCCTGGAGGTCCAGGGCGTGCCGAGCGCCGAACGCAAGGAGCGAGCCACCAAGGCCCTCGAACTGGCCGGGCTGGCGGGCTGGGAGAAGTCCTGGCCCGACGAACTGTCCGGCGGTATGCAGCAGCGCGTGGGTCTTGCCCGCGCCCTGGCCACGGACGCCGACCTGCTGCTGATGGACGAGTCGTTCAGCGCCCTCGACCCGCTGATCCGCCGGGACATGCAGGACCAGCTCATGGAACTCCAGCGCAAGCTCAAGAAGACCATCGTCTTCATCACGCACGACCTCAACGAGGCGATGCGCCTGGGCGACCGGATCGCCGTCATGCGCGACGGCCGTATCGTCCAGACCGGCACCGCCGAGGACATCCTGGTCCGCCCGGCCGACGACTACGTCGCCTCCTTCACCCAGGACGTCGACCGCTCCCGCGTCCTGACCGCGGGTGCCGTCATGGACACGGACGTACACGGCGACGAGGCGGACTGTGCCTGCGAGACCGCCACGCCCGACACGTCCTTCGTGGAACTGTGCGCGATCAGCGCCCGCCTGACGCACGCGGTCGCGGTGCTCGACAAGAAGAAGCTCGTCGGGGTCGTACCGCGGCAGCGGCTGGTCGGGTTCCTCGGCGACCAGCAGGGCGAACCGGTCGGGTGTGCCACACCGCGCGACGAGGCGGTGCAGGCCGGTGCCTAGGATCCCCTTCGGCGGCTGGGTCAACGACGCGGTCGACTGGCTGCTGCACCACATGGCGTGGCTCTTCGACTTCTTCAAGACCGTCTTCCAGGGCGCCTACGACGGTATCGACGCCGTCCTCCAGGCCCCCGAACCGCTCCTCCTCGCCGGCATCTTCGCGGTGATCGCGTTCTGGCTGCGCGGGACCTCCGCCGGTCTCCTCACCTTCGTGGGATTCGCGTTCATCGACTCCCTCGAACTGTGGGAGGACGCGATGGTGACCCTGTCGCTCGTCCTCGTGGCGACGCTCATCGCGCTCGTCGTCTCGGTACCCGTGGGCATCTGGGCGGCGCGCTCCGACCGGGTCAGCGGGATCGTCCGGCCGGTGCTCGACTTCATGCAGACACTGCCCGCGATGATCTATCTCATCCCAGCGATCCTGTTCTTCGGCACCGGCGCCCCCGCCGGCATCGTCGCCACCCTGATCTTTGCGCTCGCGCCCGGTGTCCGCATGACCGAGCTGGGCATCCGCCAGGTCGACAAGGAACTGGTCGAGGCCGCCGACGCGTTCGGCACCACCCCGCGCGACACCCTGCTGCGGATCCAGCTTCCGCTCGCGCTGCCCACGGTCATGGCGGGCGTCAACCAGGTCATCATGCTGGGCCTGTCCATGGCCGCCATCGCGGGCATGGTCGGAACCGGCGGCCTAGGCGGCGACGTCAACGAGGCCATCGGCCAGCTGAACGTCGGCCTCGGCTCCGAAGCCGGTGTCGCCATCGTCATCCTGGCCATCTACCTGGACCGCATGACCAGTGCCCTGGGCACCCAGGTCTCCCCGCTCGGCCGCCGCGCCGCCGCCAAGCTGCGCGCCGCGCAGGGCCTGAGGATCTGGTCGTACCGCCCCCGCCCCGCTGTGGCCATGGTGGGCGTCGTCGTCCTCGCGCTGGTCGCGGGCGGCATGGGCGTCTTCGGCGGAAACACACCCCAGGCCACCGCGTCGGACGGCGAGAACGTCGGCCAGGGCAAGAAGGTCACCATCGGCTACATCCCCTGGGACGAGGGCGTCGCCTCCACCTTCCTGTGGAAGGAGATCCTGGAGCAGCGCGGTTTCCAGGTCGACACCAGGCAGTTCGACGCGGGTCCGCTGTACACCTCGCTCGCGCAGGGCGACATCGACTTCGAGACGGACTCCTGGCTGCCCACCACGCACGAGCAGTACTGGAAGAAGTACGGCAGCCGGCTCGACGACCTGGGCTCCTGGTACGGCCCGACCTCGCTGGAACTGAGCGTGCCCGCGTACATGAAGGGCGTCGACTCCCTGGAGGACCTCAAGGGCAAGTCGGGCACCTTCGGCGGGAAGATCACCGGCATCGAGTCCAGCGCCGGGATGATGGGCCTGCTCAAGAGCAAGGTCCTCAAGGAGTACGGGCTCGACAAGGAGTACAAGGTCGTCGACAGCTCGACGCCCGCGATGCTGGCCGAGCTGAAGCGCGCGTATGCCAAGCAGGAGCCGATCGTCGTCACGCTCTGGTCGCCGCACTGGGCGTACAGCGACTACAAGTTGAAGAAGCTCCAGGACCCCAAGGGCGCCTGGGGCAAGGGCGACGGGGTGCACACGCTCTCTCGCAAGGGCTTCGCCCAGGACAACCCGGTCGTCGGCCAGTGGCTGAAGAACTTCAAGATGACCGAGCAGCAGCTCACCGGCCTCGAGGCGGAGATCAACAAGGCGGGCAAGGGCAAGCAGCAGGACGCCGTACGCGCCTGGCTGAAGAAGAACCCCGGCGTCGTCGACAAGGTGGCCCCGGTCAAGAGCTCCACGGCCAGTGCGGAGGCCAAGCGGCCGCTGGACGTGGCCTGGTTCCCGTGGGACGAGGACGTCGCCGTCACCTACCTGTGGAAGAACGTGCTGGCCCGGCGCGGCTACACGCTGAACCTCAAGCAAATGGACGTCGGGCCCGTCTACACGGGCCTCGCCACCGGCGACCTCGACCTCAACTTCGACGCCTGGCTGCCGTACGCCCAGTCCAATTACTGGGACCAGCACAAGAACGACCTGAGAGACCTCGGCACCTGGTACCAACCGACCTCTCTGGAGATCGCCGTGCCCTCCTACGTGAAGGACGTCAAGTCCCTCGCGGACCTCAAGGGCAAGGGCGGCACCTTCGGTGGGAAGATCATCGGCATCGAGCCGGGCACCGGTGAGATGAACCTCCTCAAGAAGAAGGTGCTTCCCGGTTACGGCCTCGACAAGGAGTACACGGTCGTGGACGGCTCGACGCCCGCGATGCTGGCCGAGCTGAAGCGCGCGTACGCCAAGAAGCAGCCGATCGCCGTCGTGCTCTGGTCGCCGCACTGGGCCTACAACGCGTACAAGCTCACCAAGCTCGCCGACGACAAGAAGCTGTTCGGCGAGGGCAACACCATCCGGACCATCTCCCGCGCGAAGTTCCCGGCTCAGTATCCGCAGCTCACCAAGTGGATCAAGAACTTCCGGATGAGCGAGGCCGAACTCGGCAGCCTGGAGAGCGAGATCAAGCGGCGCGGCCAAGGCCACGAGGAGGACGCGGTCGCCGCGTGGCTGAATGAGCACCCGGACATGGTGGAGCGGATGACTCCGCAGTAGGTCCACGCGCGCGTGGGCGGTCCGTCTCGAAACCGACCGCCCACGCACGCGTGAGAGGGCCGCACCACCGGTGGCTGCGTTCTGGCTACAAGTGAGAGGGCCGCACCGCCGGTGGCTGCGTTCTGGCGTACAAGAAGGATCCGGACAACCACATCGCCGTACGCGGATATGCCGATCTCGACGCCCTGCCGGCCGGGGAGGCCGACCACGCGATCACCGGCCATTTACCGCGCGGTGCCCCACGGATCGCCAACTGCGCGCCATTCCCACCGACTTCACGACCTGGCACACCGAACCCGACTGGCGCCTCGACAGCAGCCTTCAGGCCTGGGGACCGTGGCCAAACAGGCGACCGCTCGCTCCTCGAACTCGGCGGCGGCGAACTGGTGTTGACAGAGGGGCGGCGGTGGCGCAAGGACATCGGGAGTCGGCGGTCGTCCGCCTGCGATCCCGGGCCCGGGCGGGCCGACCGGCCGGCCTCGCGCACCCACGGCGCCAGCCGGTCCTGCGCCGACCCCTCGGCCACCCTGCTCACCGGCCCGGACGGACATCCGGCCCCCTTGGTCAGCCATTTCCTCCCGCGGGAGGGGCGGGCGCCGGGGGAGTCGGGGCGGCTCGTCCAGTGGCGCGAACTGTAACCCTGGCACACCTTCGATGTGACAGCGATGTGACGGGTGCATGAAACGGTTTGCCGAACATGCGTAGGGTGCAAACAACTCATCAGAAGTAGTGGGCCGAAGAACCCAACCATCCGGGTACCGACGACGCGAAGGAGGGAGCCGGAGCGATGGGCGACCACAAAGAACAGCCCCTTCGGGTGGGCGCCGCCGTCCGGCGGCGGCGCCGGGCACTGGAGCTCACCCTCGCCGTCGTGGCCCAGCGCAGCGGCCTGTCGGTCCCCTTTCTCAGCCAGGTCGAGAACGAGCGGGCCCGGCCCAGCAAGAGTTCCCTGGAGAGAGTCGCCGACGCCCTCGGCACCACCGCCGTCGAGCTGCTCGCCGCGGCCGACCCGGCGTGCAGCGTCGATGTCGTGCGCGCCGAGGCGGGCGCCGAGTTCACTCCCGAAGCCCATGTGCGCCCCCTGGTGCGCGGTCACCACCAGATGCACGCCACCGAGTTCGTCGGCGACCACGACGAGGGGCGCGAACTCCAGCACCGCAACGACAAGTTGATGTACGTCGCCGACGGCGCCGTCGAGGTCGAGGCGGAGGGCCGCGCCCACCGCCTGGGGCGCGGAGACACCCTGTATCTGACGGGCGGGGTGCGCCACCGGTGGCGGGCGACCGTGCCGGACACCCGAGTGATCGTCGTCGAGGTCGCCGACCACATCGACGCGGTGGAGGACCGGCACGGCGTCGGGCGGCGCTGACGTGACGCGTGTCGTCTCGCTCGTGCCGTCGCTGACGGAGGCCGTGGCCGTCTCGCTGCCCGGCGCCCTCGTCGGCGCGACCGACTGGTGCAGCCATCCGGCGGATCTGGACGTCGTACGGATCGGGGGCACCAAGAACCCCAAGGTCGACCGGATCGTCCGGCTCGCCCCCGACCTGGTCGTCGCCAACGAGGAGGAGAACCGCGAGCTCGACCTGGCCGCGCTGCGGGAGGCGGGCATCGAGGTGCTGGTCACCGAGGTGCGGGACGTGCCCGGGGCCTTCCGCGAGCTGGAGCGGATGCTGGGCGCGTGCGGCGCGGACACCCGTCCGCGCTGGCTCGACGAGGCGGAGGCGGCGTGGGCGGAGCTGCCCGCTCCCGACCGCCGTACGCGCGCGATCGTGCCGATCTGGCGGCGGCCCTGGATGGTCCTCGGCCGGGACACCTTCGCCGGGGACGTACTGGCACGACTGGGCGTGGACAACGTGTACGCGGGCCACGACGAGCGTTATCCCCGCATCCCGCCGGCTGAGCTCAGAGCGGCGGCCCCGGATCTCGTGGTCCTGCCCGACGAGCCCTACCGCTTCACCGCCGCCGACGGCCCCGACGCCTTCGAGAACGTGCCCTGCGCGCTCGTCGACGGCCGTCAACTCACCTGGTACGGACCCTCGTTGGCCGAGGCTCCCGGCCGGCTCAGCGAGGCGCTGCGGCAAGCTGCCTGCCGGGCAGCGTGACGTCAACTTCTCCCATACGCGGATACACGCACTCTTGGCGAGCAGGCCATGACCACGCTGAACGGTGGCGCCAATCGCGGGAACTCCGCTGCAGCCCACCCCGCATCACCGACATGGTGAAGGCCGTGCTCGCCGTCCACCTCGCCACCTCTGGCTGATGTCATCCCGCGGCAGCCACCAAGATCCTCATTCCGGCCTCGGTGGTCCCAGCCCGAAGGCGAACGCAAGGCGGAGGAGGCACCGGACGTGCAACTGTTCGGGATCGGCAGGAGTCTAGCGATCGAAGGGCTGTTCTCCTGGAAAACACCGTCCGTTTGCCCGCGTTCCAACAGAGGTTGTCTCCATGCCGATGCCCCCGCACAACCGTCGCGCCTCCCGTGCCGCTGTTGCCGCCCTCGGCGCTGCCGGCCTGATCGCGCTGGCCGCGGCTCCCGCCGCCTTCGCCGATGAAACCGCACCCGAATTGGTCATTGGAGGCATCGAGCCGATCGGCGGGGTGAAACCGGGGAGCACCTTCGATCTGCCGGTCACCGTGGCGAACAAGGGCACCGGAGCCGCCGAGAAGGTGTGGGTCACCTACTCCGTCACTCGGGGACTCGACTTCGCGGAGGTTCCTTCCAACTGCCGAACACAGCACGTCCGGCCCTACGACGAGATGCCCGAGAGGTGGACCGCGGTGTGCGCGTTCGACCAGGCGGTGGAGCCGGGCGTCGTCTACACGCCCGACAGGCCCCTCCGTGTCCAGGCACTGGACCGCGCACTCAACGACGAGCTGCGCCTGCGTGTCGGGGAAGACGATCCGGGGGTGGACGACAACGGCACTGCGCCGGTGGTGGGAACCGCACCGGCGGTGAAACTGGTCGAAAGACAGGCTGGGGGCGAGGGGTCCGCGCAAGTCGTCGATGTGCCCGTCACCTCCGTCAACACGGCCGACTACCAGGTGACGGGTGCCGTGTTGAAGGGGAGCGTCGGTGAAACGGCGCCGATGAAGGTGGAGTTCACCAACGCCGGGCCCGCCTGGGTCATGACCAAGGTGGGGGAGCCGTCCGTCAGGGTCATGATAACGCCGCCTGCCGGAACGTCGGCCGTCAAGACCCCCGGGTACTGCAAGGCCAAGGGCGAGGCGTACGACTGCGGCACGAGTGAGCGCGCTCTCTACGAGGGCGGCCGACTGACCTACACCTTCGAGCTGAAGATCGACAAGCGGGTGGCGCACGCCACGGGCTCGGTGGCGCTGAGCACCGAGGCGCGGCCGTTCGACCCCGACAAGGCCAACGACAAGGCCGACATCACGCTGGACGTCACGGGTGGGGGGCCGACCGGCTCGACGGGCAGCCCTACCAGTGGCTCGGGCGGATCGGCCGGCGGGTCGTCGTCGACCGGCGACGACGGGACGACGGCGAGTGGCGGCAACCTGGCAGAGACCGGGTCCTCGGCGCTGCCGATCACGGGCGTGGCTGCCGCGGCCGTGGTCACGGGTGCGGGCATGCTCGTCATCGTGCGCCGCCGCCGGGCCCGGAGCCTGAGCTGACGACCGTCCGACGCGACCGGTGGTACCCGCCCCGAGCAGCTGGTCCGGGACCTCCGCGCTGCCTTGATCGGTGGCGCCTCAGGCGGTTCCCGGTTCCGAGCGACTTGTTGAAAGGCGCGCACGACTCCCGTTGCCGGCGACGGCCTGGAGTCTGTCAGCGCGGCTTGCTGATCCACGTCAAGCCGCGCTCACAGACCTTTGCGATCCTCCGGCATCCACGGATGTCATCACGCGCCGACCCAGGCGAAGAACGCACGAGAGGACGCGCAACCGTCCGGCTCACTCATGTGTCTGTTGTACACCGCATGAGATCAGGAGAGGCATGGCCGATCGCTGGGACGTTCCGCCCGTGGGCCCGGGCACCGCGCCCGAGAAGTGGTTGCTGCGCGTCGGTGTCGTGGGCCTCCTCATTGCATCCCCGGGCGCGGCGGTGGGTTACTTCGAGGGGTTTCAGGACGGCACGGAGGCCGGTGACTTCGCCTGGGTCATGATCTTCTTCGGCGGCCTGTTGATGGGCGTCACGGCATGGGTCGGCCTGCTGCGCAGGCTGGATCCCGAGTGGAGGAGGGAGCGTCGCCGCAGGACCGCCGTCCGACGTTCCCGGCAGGCGCCCCTGGCTGCCGCGGAGCTCACCCATGAGGCCCTCCTCGAAGCAGCTGTGCGCTCCATGACCGAGGCCGTACGGCCGCATCCACCCACACCCGTGACCGACAGCCGGGGGCGGTTGGTCTGGTGGCGTAACCGTGACCTGCTCACTGCTTTCGGCCTTCCCGGCATAGCTGTTTCGATCGGCGTCACGGCGCTTGTCGGGTTCGGCGGTGTGCTGCACATCTTCGGCGCGGTCGGCCGCGGGTGGTTCTTCCTCGTAGGCTCGGCCTGCGGCCTGGTGGCCCTCGTGTTCGAAGCGCGGCTCGCCCGCGGTCTCGCCCGCGTGGCCGTCAGTGAGCATGCACGCGTGATGCGCTGGCTACTGCTGTGCGAACCGGTCGCGGGCGAGGCCTACTTGGTGCTGTACAGTGCCGAAGGCGACCCGGACGAGGCTCCGCCGATGCTTCTGCAGCTCGCCAAGAAGCGGCAGGCACGACGCCTCCCGTCGGCGGGCCTCGCGGACGTCCACGGCCTGCTCCGTCCCGTCACCGTGCTCGTGCCGTGGATCGACGGCTCACCTGTGTGGACCCGCCACCCCGTGACCGCGCTCGACTTGACGACTGAGCGCGGCTGACCTACCTCAAGGGATCCGAGACCCACGGCCAGTAGGCACTCTTCGCGAGCGGATCCCGGCGGGGCTGGGCACACAGCAGGGCTCCGGGGAATCGACTCGCTTCACCTCCGCAGTCCCAGTTGCGAAGTGGTTGTGAAAGCAGGTTGATGACCCATGTCAAGGCGTGCTCACAGACCTTTCGAGGACCTTCTGACTTGGTTTCGCCCGAGGCCCCTGGTCAGCTTGCAATTGTTGGAGACCGACGTCAGGCATCACGGTGTGTAGTAGGCGGCGTACCAGGCCGAGTACCTTGCGGCAGAGAAGTCTTCGAAGTCGCCGGCCGCTTCACAGCGGAGCAGTCGTTGCAGCGCCGCTTCGGCTTCGGGTAGGTGCTGGCTCGCCAGGTACGCCTTGGTCCTGGCCAGTCCGCTTCCGCACAGCAACTGAATGTCGATCGAGCAGTCTGCGTCCATGCTGGCGGACTTGGCCTGCCAGATGAGTGGCACGTCTTCGAGAACCCCGGCGTTGAACAGCTGTACGCAGCACAACTTCATCAGCTCCGTGTCACCGTCTCCCTGCGCACGCTTCTCCAGCCGGGTTTGTGCGGTGAGCAGAGCTCGTACTTCGTCGAGGTTCGCCCCGGCGGGGAGCAGGCCGTAGCGGTGCAGGCTCTCTTCTTCGTCCATCGCCATGCTCTCTCAGTGGGAGCGGACACAGGTCGTTCTGGATCACGCCAGCCGATCTTCGTCGTATGCGACCCGCAGTCTGGTTCGGTCAGGCTTCGGCGCTGTCGGCGTGGCTGTGGTCCGTCCTGCGTGTCCACAGTGAAATGTCGCTGCTCGTCGCTACGGCGATAGTCTGCCTGGAGGGCGAGAAACCGACCGCGCGGAGTTCGGAGTAGCAGGAGTGGAAGATGTGCCACCACCGCTCTCCGTGTGGACCGGCATGGGGCAGCCCACCGTCGCGAGACAGCAGGACACGATCATTCCGCCAGGCTGGGGTGACGGCGGGTCCAGAGTCCAACCGTCTGCGGTGGCGGTGTGAAGCCCTCCACCGAAAAGCCCTGCGATGTGTACGCGGCTTCCGGTGATCGGCCCCAGTCCGGGGCAGGACAGGTCGGCAACATCGCCCTTGGAGCGGTCCCAGCTCCTGGGAGGATCCGCGAACCCTGCGCGATATCCGCCTGTCACGATGACGGCAGGCCCCATCCGTGCGTTCACCGGTCCTCGGCCTTCGTCGTCGGCGACGAGCAATGGTCTGTGAACGCGACTTGACGACTCATGTCAAGGCGCGTTCACAAACCATTCGTCGAGCTGAAGCGGACTTGGATCGTTCCGTCGACCAGCGATCGTGACCGGCCGCCCGGCCGAACGGCGACTATGCGGAAACGCAGTGGGGGCTGGCGAGCAGGGCGCGCAGCGGGGCGGTGTTGGGCGTGTCGGCGACGGCGGCGTCGATGGCGTCGTCCATGCCCTTCTCCCACGACTCGGGCAGAATGAGTCCAGGCTGCCCCGACCAGGCGATGTCCGGTTTCGCGTATCCGGACTCGGCGAGGCGCAGGTGGACCATGCCCGCGAGCCCGTCGAAGACCTTGGGCCGAATGAAGTTGCGGGCTGACGGCCCGGACAGTCGCGCCGCCTGATGCGGCTTGGGCATGCGGTCGGCGACCGCCATCCACAGCAGGCCGCGGTCGAACGCGTCGAGTATCTCTTCCAAGGCGGGCAACTCGTTGTCGGCCACTGCTTCGGTCGTGGCAGTTCGGTGTACGGTCGCCGTCTTGCCTGCGCCTTGCGCCGATGAGCGAAGCGCCCTGGCCACGGCGACGCGCAGCGGCCGGGACCAGTCCTCGGCATCGGCGACCGCGCGGGCCATGACGAGGTCGTCCCAACTCATGCGCCGTAGCCGCGCCGCCTCCTGCGACAGCGTGCGCGCCTCCAAGGCGACGAACACCCGGTCCAGGTCGTGCAGCAGAGTCAGCGCGGCCGGCTCGTCGGTCGCCTTATCGGGCTGGCCATCGGTGGGCAGCTTCTCGATCAGGGCGATCCGTTCGGCTATCGGCGGGTGTGAGTCGTACTGGTGCGGCCGCGGCGCACGCTGCCCGGAGGAGAGCAAAGCGAGCCGCTCCCCGGTTCGGGCGGCGAGCAGTCGACGGAATCCGCCGTGCACCTCGCCCTCAGGCGGTAGCGCTCCCAGCGATCTACCCATCGCGGCGTACGTCTCCAGGTAGTGGGCGTATGCGGCGGCGAGCACGGGAAGGACGCGCAGTGCAGCGGCCGTCGCGTCACGGCCCGCGTGCCGGGCGGCCGTCCGGTCCGCGGCAAGCTCCTGGTGGCGAGCCACGGACTGCGAGGTCCGCAGGAACATCCGGGCGTAGCCGACGTACAGGGCACCAATCGCGTGATGGAACTGAGTGCTGCCCTCCTGGAAGACCTCCACCGTGTGCAGTAGCGCTTCCCGGCCGCGCATCGTGACAGCGCCGAGCCGGGTATCGAGGTTGCCGTAGTGCCCGAACTCGTGGGCGAGGACGGCGCGCAGCTGCGGGACGGTCAGCCCGCCGAGCAGCGGCAGGCCCAGCAGCATGCGGCGTCGTCCGGACAGCAGGCCCAGCAGGCGGCTTTGTTCGGCGACCCCCGCGTTGACCTCGGCGACCAGATAAACCTCATGTGGCGGCCGTTGCCCCGTTACTTCGGCGGCGGCTTGTATCTGTCCCCACAGTTCGGGCTGTTCCTGTGGCGTGACCGCCACCCCGTGTGGCACCGGGCCCAGACGCCCGGCCCGTAGAAAGGCGAAGAGACCCCGCAGAATCGCCGCCGCCAACAGGACGGTGACGGTCAGAACCATGCCTTCGAACCAGGCCGCCCGCGCGGTGAACAGCCGTGTCATCAGTAGCCAGTCGAGCACCGCGAGGGCCGACAACAGAACGACTCCCAGCAGATGGAAGCCGACCAACAGCGTGAACGCACGGGCTGCGCGCAGCCGAAACGACATCGAAAAATCCCCCAGCCACACGGTTCAACCAGCCCGAATGGGCCAAAGGCGCTCGCGGATAGTACCCCCGCAGATCACCTACGGTGTGGAAGCGAACCCGAACCTCAGCGCTTGGGCTCGGACGACTCCAGCACCGGTGATGCGGTCTGTGAACGCGGCATGGTGGCCCACGTCAAGCCGTGTTCACAGCCCTTTCCTTTCAGAGATGTTCAGGCTGGCCACCCGTGGTCGTGCGCCTGATGGTGCTGTGGGCAGCATCAGCCGCGTCGCTGCCACCAGCGCCGCTTCGTTTCAGCCGCCCGAGGATTGGCTCCGGCCCCGTCAAAGGCTGACGTGGTGTTCGGGGAGAAGGCGCCCAGGGCGGGGGCAATCGTGTGGTGATCGTCGGCGGGCAGCATCACCCCGACGCAGACGAGTTTGAAACTGTTCCCGGTGAGGGGAGCGCCGATGAACACCGGAGCACCCACGCACCCTTGTGGCAGGTCTCCGATCCAACGGATGCTGCCGTTGCTGGTACGACTGACCTGGCCGACCACGACAGCCTGCTCCCGGGCACCGTCCCCGGCGGCGAGGTGGCCCAGCAGATAGGCCGCGACCGGGTACTCACGCAGGCCGACAATGTCCTGTTCGGTGGCCGCGATGCCGTCGGTAATCTCGTCGGTCGTCCAGCGCCACCCCTTGCGAGCGCCGTGTGCGTGCAGTCCGGTGGTGGGCATGACCGCCACCCCCAGATCGCCGAGATGGATCCACCCCTCCGCGAAGTCGATCATCATCAGCTTCTCTGCGCTCATCACAGGTGTGCACAAGTCCGGGCGCAGGGTGAACTCGGCCATCTTGACTCTCGCCGGCTCGCTGGCGGTCGCGAGGTACTGCCGGATGACCTCGCCTTCGGCAGTCGTCTCCGCGAGTTCGTTGAACCAGAAGGCTGTCGCGTGTTGTTCCTCCCGATGGGCTCGCTGGAAGGAAGCGTCGAGCGGCCGGCGTGACCAACTATCGCGTCAATAGTCGCACCAGGAAGATCGGGCAGGTCGGACACAGTTCGAGAGGCTAGCGCACGGTCGTGGACACCCACCGAGCAGGCCGGCGAACAGCATGAGAGCGGGGACCTTTGGCGAGCCGACGCGTCCCCGCCCCGAGGCGGACCTCGCGCGCCCACCCGTCCTCGGCCTTCGTCGGCGTCGGCGTCGGCGTCGGCGTCGGCGTCGGACAAATGGTCTGTCAACGAGGCTTGATGACCCATGTCAAGCCGCGTTCACAGACCTTTGCATCGACGCCGGTTACTCGCCGGTGCGAGGTTGGCCGATGCGGCGGTGGACTGGATTCGGTTCGACGGCTGAGATGGCGTGGCCCCACTGCCGTCCTTGCGGTCAGGTCTCGGCACTGCAGATTTGGCTGGTGCTGGTGTTCGCTCCACGGGTCCACAGGGTGAGGTCGCTGCTCGTCGCTACGGCGATCGTTCGGCCGGAGGGCGAGAAGCCGGCTGCGCGGAATGTGGAGTAGTCGGAGTGGAAGATGTGCCACCACTCCTCTCCGTGCGGGCCCGAATGCGGGATACCGCCGTCGCAGGACAGCAGGACTCGCTCGTTCGGCCAGGCCGGGGTGACGACTTCCAGGGTCCACCCGTCTTCGGTGGTGGTGTGCAGCCCGCCGCCGAACAGCCCGGCGATGCGTACGCGGCTTCCGGCGATCGGCCCCAGCCCGGGGCAGCACAGGTCGGCGACTGCGTCGGGGGTGCTGTCCTCAGGAGCGGGGTCGCGTTCCCTTGCGATCTTCTCTCCGGTGACGGCGTCGAAGAGACCGTGCCCGTCGTGCGAGACGACCATCACCAGATCGTGGCCGCTATCGGGGTCCGTCGCGAAGCCGACGCCGAGCAGTCCGCCGACAGGGACGCCGTACTCGTACTCGAAGACGGGCCGCCAGGGTTCGGGCGCGGGTACCACAGGGGCCGCGAGAAGCCGGTTGCGCATCGCCCGCTGGTAGGCCGAGAGTTCCGGCTCGTGCTCGGACTGTCCGACCGGGGGCGTCTCCTTAGTCCACTTCATCACGGGACCATGATCCTCGCCTCGACAAGCCGCCCCGAAGGCAACCTGGGTCCACCGCGCAGGCACGGGTGGATGCGGTCTGTGAACGCTGCTTGATGATCCACGTCAAGCCGCGTTCACAGTCCTTTCTCCACCTCCGTTCCACCGAGAGCTCGGTCCTCTGGTACTGATCTGGGCACGCAAGCAGGCGGCGCAACTCAGAGCTACTTCAGGGAGTGCACCCGGAACGTCTGTGGCGACACGGCCCGAGTCCGTTGTTGACCGATCGATAATCGCGTGTCTGTTCAACCTGACGTTGTCATGGTCCGCCATTGTGGGTACGGACATTCACGGCGGCATCGAGTTTCGTCATCCCGGCGTCGACACCGACTACTACGACGGCGAGCCGTGGGTGACCGCCATGGATCTTTGGCCGCTGTACGACGAGACCGACTACGCGGCCTTCGCTTGTCTCTTCGGAGTGCGCAACTACGCGGGCTTTCAGCCCCTCGCCGCGGGCCGTGGGCTTCCGGACGACCTGTCGAGCGGGATGCGCTCGCAGTTGGGTCCCCTCGTCGCAACGGGCGATCTGGACGGCGCGAGCTGGGTCAGCTGGGCGGAGCTTGCATCGATCGATCACGCGACCGTTCCCGATCTCCGCACCGGCCGGCTGACCTGGCACACGAAACCGCTGCCATCGGTGCGGCATCGACAGTTCGTGGACGATCCGTGGCCGGCGGAAGTTCTGTCCGCGGTGGGCGTGCCACCCGCGGGCGTGCGGAGCGCGACAGAACGCGTGGAATGGACCACCGGAGAGATGGTCTGCACGTACGAACCGTTGACCGTTGGCGCTGTCCTGGGTCCTGATACGCACTGGCCCCATGTCTTCGCCGTGATGAGGGCTCTGGCGGGCCGCTTCGGGATGAAGGCGTTCGCCTGGTCGTGGCATTCGACTGACGTCGCGGAGCATGACTCTTACAGCGCGGGGACGCCGGTAGTCCCGCTCACGAGCTGAACCGCACCCGGCGGCTCTCCCCAACCACGCCGGCAACGTGGATGGGGTCTGCGAACGCGGCTTGACGATCCATGTCAAGGCGTGTTCACAGTCCTCTTTGCGGCCGACGCACCTCGCGGGATCAACGCGGTGAAGGGCGACCATGTGGGCACTGCAGGCCGGTACAGCGTTGGAGGCCATCTCATGTGGCTGGTCCGAACGCTGTCATGCGGAAGCCACCACCTCGCCGGACATGACCTGGGGAGGGTTGGGGAGCAGTGACGCAAGGTTGTCCCGCACGAAGTCCGCAGCCCTCGAGATCGATTCCTCGGCACCGGCCTGGTCCTGGAAGACGCTGGTCGAGACCATCACTCCGTCCCCGGTATCGATCCAGTAGTAGGCCACGAAGCCGGAGACCTGGCGCATGAGCGGCACGAACCCCTCGTTCACGAGACGTGCCGCCTCAGCCGAATCGGCCACCCCTTCGTACCGCCGGACTGCTGCGTACATCGTCAAGCTCCTCACGGCGTTCTGGGTTCGTCCTCTGCTGAGACGTCGTACCCCTGCGACGGCTGCCTGGCTCATGAGGCGTACGGCAATCACCTGAAGGGCTGCCTTGGGGGATCCGAACGGCGGCCGCAGGCTCTGCGCACGTCTGCCACGAGAGGGCATCGACATGGAGTAGAGCAGCCTCGGC
The DNA here is from genome assembly GCF_040651675.1 of Streptomyces sp. NPDC048415. NCBI lineage: Bacteria > Bacillati > Actinomycetota > Actinomycetes > Kitasatosporales > Streptomycetaceae > Streptomyces > Streptomyces sp. NPDC048415. The sequence continues at coordinate 46,776 of NZ_JBEZKJ010000031.1, forward strand.
CGGTGGCTGCCGCAGCACAGAAGAGGCTGTGAACGCGGCATGACGACTCACGTCATGCGGTCCCGCTTCCTGGCATAGGCGTCACCCCCGGCGGCGGAACCAGCGACGGAGGTGAGTCGATGCGTCCGTCAGCCCGAGCGCAGCGCCGTAGAACGCGATGCTGTCCTCGGGACCATTGCGGAACCGTTTGGTCACGCGCTGGACGGGCCAGATGATCGAACCGTCCGGCAGGCGGAGGGCGATGTTCATCTCGGCAGTCGGGCCGTCGCCGTCCGCGGCCCATGCACCGCCGAGGGCTTGCCGGACGGTCTCGCCGACGTAGGTGCCCAGGGCGAACAGTCTTGGCCCCAGACCTGTGGCGAGGAGTCCGCCGGCCACCGCAACCCCGTGGTCGCTGTGCTCGTCCATGAACCGCTCGACATCTGGGAGGCTTCCGGGGGTGAAGTCGGCTTTGTAGCCGGAGCTGTTGAGGGCGCGGGCGATCCACTGGGCGCTCGTGTGGACGTCGTCGATGCGGGAGCTCATCACGCGCTCACCTGATCTCCGTGCTTCCGCAGACGAAGGTGGTGTCCTGTTGGAGTTCCGGCGTGATGCGCACGCCCGTCAGGTGCTGCCGGCGAGGGCGAATGCTGCTTCCATGGCCAGGGTTCTGCGGTGTCGGAGGTCTCGTCCCCGAACTGGAAGCCGCTGTGGTGCATGGCGTCCAGGAGTTCGTCAGGGGTTGTTCCGCATCGGCGGTCGGGGAGCCCGGGCTCGAACATCAGGCGCTTCGCTGTGTCCTCGGCCCAGAGGAAGGAACCGAGTCCGTTGATGTTGACGAAGTGCGAGACCCAGCGTGTTCCAGCGGATGCCGGCAGAGCCTTGTCTTCGGTGACGCAGAGACAGCCGTTGGGCTCGATCAGCAGGGTCCAGTCGCCGACGGTGGTCATGGCCATGAACTGCCGAGCAGGGTCCGAACGGCCGAGGAGATCGAAGGCCGCGTCCACTATCGCCGCCGAAGCGCTCTGCGAGCCGCACGTAGTCGGCCGCAGTCGCAGCCATGACCAAGATCCTCGCTCACGCCTCTGACATCGGCCGGAGTCAGCCGGAGTCAAGCCGCTGAAGCCGTCGGCGGAGCGGCGCGGTCGTCGCTGGCAGCGGACCGGGCACCTGCATGACCAACGCGGTGAGGGCTGGAGGCGCGACACAAGAGGTTACTTTCAGCGAGGCGCTGCGAGCAGCTCGCCGCTGAGCAGACCGCGGGCCGTGCGGACGGCGGCCACCGACCACGCGGCCACCAGCAGCACGTACAGGGCGATCGCCAGCCAGTCGTAGGCGACGACACCGGTGTGCCGGGCCAGCGCCTCGGCGCCGGTCACGCAGGTCCCCACCGGGAAGGTGAACGCCCACCAGGTCATGGTGAAGCCCATGCCCTGGCGGCGGGCCCGCAGCACCATCGCGGTGGCCAGCGCCAGCCACAGCAGCGCGAAGCCCATCACGGGGACGCCGTAGAGAACGGCGAACATCCCGAAGCCCTGCTGGTACGGGGCGGGCAGCACGCCCGGCGCGAAGTCCGCGAACTTGCCGACGGCGGTGGTCGACTGGCCCAGCGGTCCGAGCACCAGGAACAGGGTGGGGGTGAGCGCGAGCGGCAGCGGGCCGGTGGTGATGAGCCGGGCGAAGACCATCGGCAGCATCAGGAAGGTGGCCAGCAGGCTCAGCCCGAACATCGCGACACAGGCGAGCAGGAGCGTCTCCCGGGGCTGACCGGGAGGCAGATGGGGGACGAGCAGGGGGCCGAGGGCGGCGGAGACCATGGGCGCGACGAGGGGGAGGATCCATACGGGGGTCGCCTGGCCGGGTTCGATCCGCTGACGGGCGACCATGAGGTACGGCACGCCCACGGCGGCGACGAGCCCGATGACCGTACCGACGGTGAACAGCACGGCGTCGACGGCGACCGCCGCTCCCGTCCCGATCCAGTCTTGCCCCACGACCAGGGTGCTGCCGCCGACGGCCAGCAGGGCCATGGCGAGGGCGCCGTAGAAGGGCGCCATGCCCGGGTCGAGGAGGTGGGCGCGGGCCTGGTCGCGGTGGTACGTCCAGTGCAGGGCGCGGGCGGCGAGCAGGGCCACGAGCATCGCCAGCGAGAGGGCCCATACGGCGGTGCAGGCGGTCCGCAGGCCCGGGAGGCGCCCGGGGAGTCCGGCGCCCGCCGTGGCCACGATCGCGGTACCCATCACCGAGGCGTACCAGTTCGGACCGAGGTGCCGGACGGCGGTGGCGCGCGGGGTCTGCCTCGTGCGGGAGCTTCCTGCCTCGGGGAGTGTCCCGGGGAGTGTGGGGGACTGGGCTGCAGTGACCATGTCTCCACGGTCTCGCCGGCCCGCGCTGCCCACCAGGGAGCATGGTTCTATGAGGGCATAAGCTGGATTTATGAGTGAAAGGGAAGGGTCGGCCGGGATCGCGCACCGGGTGCCGGACCTGGGGGCGCTGGAACTGTTGCTGGCCGTGGCGCGGCTCGGCAGCCTGGGACGGGCCGCGCGCGGACTGGGGATCACCCAGCCCGCGGCCAGCAGCCGTATCCGCTCCATGGAACGACAGCTGGGGGTGGCGCTCGTCGACCGGTCGCCGACCGGGTCCCGGCTCACCGACGAAGGGGCGCTCGTCACGGACTGGGCCCGGCGGGTGGTGGAGGCGGCCGAGGCGTTCGACGCGGGGGCGCAGGCGTTGCGGGACCGGCGTGACTCGCGGTTGCGGGTGGCCGCGAGCATGACGATCGCGGAGTATTTGCTGCCGGGCTGGCTGATCGCGCTGCGCGCGCAACGGCCCGACACGGCGGTGTCGCTGCTCGCCGGGAACTCGGCGGCCGTCGCCGAGCGTCTCCTCGCCGGCGAGGCGGATCTCGGCTTCGTGGAGGGGCTGTCCGTCCCGGCGGGTCTGGACTCGGCGGTCATCGCCCGGGACCGGCTGATCGTGGTGACCGCGCCCGGGCACCCCTGGGCGCGGCGTCGTTCGCCTCTCGGCGCCGCGGAGCTGGCGTCCACTCCGCTGATCCTCCGCGAGGAGGGCTCCGGCACCCGTCAGGTCCTCGAGACGGCACTCGGCGGGCTCGCCCGCCCGCTCATCGAGCTCTCCTCCACGACGGCGGTCAAGGCTTCCGCGGTCAGTGGCGCCGGGCCCGCCGTCCTCAGCGAACTCGCCCTCGGCGAGGAACTCTCCGCCCGGCGCCTCGTCCCCATCCCCCTGGCCGGCGTCCAACTCGACCGCGCGCTCCGGGCCGTCTGGCCCACGGGCCACCGCCCTACTGGGCCGGCCCGGGAGCTGCTGTCGCTGACGCGGGGGGTGTAGCCGCAGGAGGGTTTCTCGCCCCCGCCGCCCCTGCCCTTCCCGTCCTTGGGGGCTCGGTCCCAACCCCGGCTCCTCAAACGCCGGCGGGGCTGAAATCAGCCCCTCCACCGCTCAGGAAGCGGCTCGGACCAGGGCGTGCATGACCCGTACGTCCTCGCCCATCTCCGGGTGCCACTGGACGCCCAACGCCCAGGAGGGGCGGGGGAGTTCGATCGCCTCCACGGTGCCGTCCGCCGCGTGGGCCGAGGCGAGCAGCCCCTCGCCGAGACGGTCCACCGCCTGGTGGTGGTACGTGGGCACGGCGGACGACTCCGGTACGACATCGGCGTACAGACTGCCCGGCACGGGTGTCACCTCGTGCCGTCCGAAGACCCCGACATCCTTCACATGCCCGTCGAGGTGCTGGACGAGCGTGCCGCCGAGGGCGACGTTCAGGAGCTGCATGCCCCGGCAGATGCCGAGGAGCGGGGTCCGTGAGTCCAATGCGGCCTGGATCAGGGCGAGTTCCCAGGCATCCCGCTCGGGTGCGGGCGGCCCCGTACGAGGCGAGCGCTCGGCGTCGTAGCGGGCGGGGTCGACGTCGGGCCCGCCCGCGACGACCACCCCGTCGAGGCGGGCGACGGTCTCGGCGGCCCGCGCCGGATCGTCCGGCGGCAGCATCGCCGCGAGCCCGCCCGCCCGCTGCACGAGTCGCGGATAACCGGCCGGCAACAGCGCCGCCTCCAGCTCCCACACGCCCCAGCGCGCCCCGGACTCCAGATACGTACTCACACCGATCAGCGGCCGGCTCACGCTGCCTCCCTCGCTCCTCCAATGGAACATACGTATACCTTTGCGGAGCTGAGAATCCACCTCTCGTCAGGCATCACGTCAGGAACCCCCGCAGCAGCGCCGCCGTGCCCGCGCAGTGCTCCCGCATCATTTCCCGCGCCCCGTCCGCGTCCCCGTCGAGCACCGCCTCGACGAGGGCGGTGTGCTGGCGCTGGGAATGCTCCAGGTTCCTTACCAGCAGGGGGATGCAGTCGAGGAGATCGTTGACGGAGGCGCGGACGGCCGCGTACTGGGCGGCGAGCGAGGGGGAGCCGCACAGTTCCGCGAGGGTGAGGTGGAGCATCGTGTCCAGGCGCCGGTAGTCGGCCAGCGGTGCGTCGTGCGTACGGGCGAGCGCCTCGCGCAGCCGGCCGGCCTGGCCGTCGTCGAGTCCGTGGGCGGCGCACAGCCCGGCCGCCCCCACTTCCAGAACCTCCCGGAAGCGCAGTACGTCCTCGATGTCGACCTCGGCGACCCGGCGCCGCAGCTCCTGCTCGCCGGGCGCGTCGGTCCTCGGCACCACGAATGTGCCGCCGTACCGGCCGCGCCGCGACTCGACCAGGCCCTGGTCCTGGAGCACCTTCAGCACCTCGCGCAGCGTCACCCGGCTGATCCCCAGCCGCTCCGCCAGCTCCCGCTCGGCGGGCAGCCGTTCGCCGCCCGGCACCAGGCCGAGCCGGACGACCTGGAGGATCTGCTCCAGCGCCTCCTCGAAACCGTTGCCCGCCCGCACCGGCCGCAGCACCGGCGTCAGCCGGTCGTCCACCCCGCCCTCGGGTTCCGCCTGTGCCATCCGGTCGTGCCCCCTTCCCAAGCAATGGTTCTCGGCAATACCTTATGGCTCTCGGCTGACCCAAGGAGGCTTTTCCGGTGGCAGACCGCACACCCCCGCTCGCCGTCGAGGAGCTCCATGCCCTCGTCGCGGGCGGCGAGATCGACACGGTCGTCCTGGCCTTCCCCGATATGCAGGGGCGACTCCAGGGCAAGCGGTTCGCCGCGCGCTTCTTCCTCGATGAGGTCCTGGAGCACGGCACGGAGGGCTGCAACTACCTCCTCGCCGTCGACACCGAGATGAACACGGTCGACGGGTACGACATGTCCTCCTGGGACCGGGGCTACGGCGACTTCGCCATGCACCCGGATCTCAGCACCCTACGGCGCGTCCCCTGGAACGAGGGCACCGCCCTGCTCATCGCCGACCTCGCCTGGAACGACGGCTCCCCGGTGGTGGCGGCACCCCGGCAGATCCTGCGCCGCCAGCTCGACCGCCTCGCCGAACTCGGCTACACCGCCCAGGTCGGCACCGAGCTCGAGTTCATCGTCTTCAAGGACACCTACGAGCAGGCCTGGGACGCCGGCTACAAGGGGCTCACCCCGGCCAACCAGTACAACATCGACTACTCGGTGCTGGGGACCGGGCGAATCGAGCCGCTGCTGCGCCGCATCCGCAACGAGATGCAGGCCGCCGGCCTCACCGTCGAGTCCGCCAAGGGTGAGTGCAACCCCGGCCAGCACGAGATCGCCTTCAAGTACGACGAGGCCCTCGTCACCTGCGACCAGCACGCCATCTACAAGACGGGCGCCAAGGAGATCGCCTCCCAGGAAGGCGTCTCGCTCACCTTCATGGCGAAGTACAACGAGCGCGAGGGCAACTCCTGTCACATCCACCTCTCGCTCGCGGACGCGGACGGCGACAACGTCATGGCCGACGGTCACGACATGTCCCCGGTCATGCGCCACTTCCTCGCCGGGCAGCTCGCCGCGCTCCGTGACTTCTCGCTCCTGTACGCGCCCAACATCAACTCCTACAAGCGCTTCCAGCCCGGCTCCTTCGCGCCGACCGCCGTGGCCTGGGGATACGACAACCGCACCTGCTCCCTCCGCGTCGTCGGCCACGGCCGCTCCATGCGCTTCGAGAACCGGCTGCCCGGCGGTGACGTCAATCCGCACCTCGCCGTCGCCGGACTCGTCGCGGCCGGCCTGTACGGCATCGAGCAGAAGCTGGAGCTTCCCGAGGCGTGCGCGGGGAACGCGTACACCGCCGACTACGCCCACGTCCCCACCACCCTGCGCGAGGCCGCCGAGCTCTGGGAGAACAGCCCCATCGCCAAGGCCGCCTTCGGGGACGAGGTGGTCGCGCACTACCGCAACATGGCGCGCGTCGAGCTGGCCGCCTTCGACGCCGCGGTGACCGACTGGGAGCTGCGCCGCTCCTTCGAACGCATGTGAGGCCCTCCTTGTCCGAGCAGTCCGCCGCACCGTACGCGCTCCAGGTACTCAATCCCGCGACCGAGGAGGTCATCGCCACCGTCCCGGGCGCCACCCCGCAGGACGTCGACACCGCCGTCGTGCGAGCGGCGAAGGCGCAGGCCGGGTGGGCAGCCCTCGCGCCGGGCGAGCGCGCCCGGCTGCTGCGCCGCTTCGCCGTCGTCGTCGACGAACACCTCGAAGAACTGGCTCGGCTCGAGGTCCGCGAGGCCGGCCACACCCTCGGCAACGCCCGCTGGGAAGCGGGCAACGTCCGGGACCTGCTCGACTACGCGGCCGGCGGTGTGGAGCGGCTGACCGGCCGCCAGATCCCGGTGCCGGGCGGCCTCGACATCACGATCCTCGAACCGCTCGGCGTGGTGGGGATCATCGCGCCCTGGAACTTCCCGATGCCGATCGCGGCATGGGGTGCGGCCCCGGCGCTCGCGGCGGGCAACGCGGTCGTCCTCAAGCCCGCCGAGACCACACCCCTCACGGCTCTGCGTCTGGCCGAACTCGCCCTGGAGGCGGGCCTTCCCGAGCACCTGTTCCAGGTGCTGCCGGGCGCGGGACCCGTCGCGGGCAACGCCCTCGTCGAGCACCCGGGCGTGGCCAAAATCGTCTTCACCGGATCAACGGCCGTTGGCAAACAGGTGTTGGCGAAGGGCTCGGCCCTCCTCAAGCGCGTCACCCTCGAACTCGGCGGCAAGAGCCCCAACATCGTCTTCGCCGACGCCGACATCGAGGCCGCCGCGGCCGCCGCCCCCATGGCCTTCCTCGACAACTCCGGCCAGGACTGCTGCGCCCGCACCCGTGTCCTCGTCCAGCGCTCCGCGTACGACCGCTTCCTCGAACTCCTCGCCCCGGCGATCGAGTCCGTCGTCGTCGGCGACCCGTCCGACGAACAGACCCAGATGGGCCCGCTGATCTCCCGGGCACAACTGGAGCGCGTACGGTCCTACGTCGACGTCGACGCGCCCGGCATCCGCGGCAAGGCCCCCGAGGGCCCCGGCTTCTGGTTCCCGCCCACCGTCCTCACCGGCATCGAGCCCCACGCGCGCGTGGCCGTCGAGGAGGTCTTCGGCCCCGTCGCGGTCGTCCTGCCCTTCGAGGACGAGGCGGACGCCATCCGCCTCGCCAACGACACGTCGTACGGGCTCTCCGGCTCCATCTGGACCCGTGACGTCGGCCGGGCGCTGCGCGTCTCGGGGGCCGTCCGCGCCGGGAACCTGTCGGTCAACTCCCACTCCAGCGTCCGCTACTGGACCCCCTTCGGCGGCTTCAAGCAGTCCGGCATCGGGCGCGAGCTCGGCCCGGACGCCCTGACCGCCTTCACCGAAACCAAGAACGTCTTCATCAGCACGGAGGGCCCCGCACAGTGACCGACGAAACCATCTGCCGCCGCCTGGTCGGCCGCACCGCCGTCATCACCGGCGCCGGCAGCGGCATCGGCCTCGCCACCGCGCGCCGGCTCGCCTCCGAGGGTGCCCACGTCGTCTGCGGCGACGTGGACGAGCAGCGCGGCAAGGCCGCCGCCGAGGAGATCGGCGGCACCTTCGTGAAGGTCGACGTCACCGACCCCGAGCAGGTCGAGGCGCTTTTCAAGACGGCGTACGACACCTACGGCTCCGTCGATATCGCCTTCAACAACGCGGGCATCTCGCCGCCCGACGACGACTCCATCCTGGACACCGGCCTGGAGGCCTGGAAGCGCGTCCAGGAGGTCAACCTCACCTCCGTCTACCTGTGCTGCAAGGCCGCGATCCCCTACATGCGGCGCCAGGGCAAGGGCTCCATCATCAACACGGCGTCGTTCGTGGCCCGGATGGGCGCGGCGACCTCGCAGATCTCGTACACGGCCTCCAAGGGCGGTGTGCTGGCCATGTCCCGCGAGCTGGGCGTGCAGTTCGCGAGGGAGGGCATCCGGGTCAATGCCCTGTGCCCCGGCCCTGTCAACACCCCGCTGCTGCAGGAGCTGTTCGCCAAGGACCCCGAGCGGGCCGCGCGGCGGCTCGTGCACATCCCGGTCGGCCGGTTCGCCGAGGCGGACGAGATCGCCGCGGCGGTCGCCTTCCTCGCCAGCGACGACTCCTCCTTCGTGAACGCCACCGACTTCCTGGTGGACGGCGGTATCTCGGGCGCGTACGTCACGCCTCTGTAGACCGCCCGGTGTACGGTCCACATTTCATGCGATACCGACACGTTTTCGCGTGGACCCTGGTCGCGGCCGCCACCCTGGCGGCGGCCGCACCGCCGGCTTCGGCAGCCGGTCACGCCAACTGTCCGCAGCTGTCGGGACGTTGGTACGGCGACAACCGCGCCCACCTCCAGCAGGTCATCGACGAGCGGGGCAGCTGCGCCGGGCACGGCCGCCGGAGCCGCCCGGTCGCCGCCTTCGACTGGGACAACACGGTCACCAAGAACGACGTCACCGACGCCACCCTCGCCTGGGCCCTGAAGCACGACAAGATCCTGCGCCCGGCGAGCTGGGGGACCACCAGCAAGTGGCTCACGGACGCGGCGGACACCGCCCTGACCGCCGCCTGCGGCACCGGCGTCCCCGTCGGCGCACCCCTGCCGACCGCCACGAACCCCCGTTGCACGGACGAGATCTTCGAGATCCGCGAGGACGGCCGGACCATGAGCGGCGCCGCCGCCTTCGCCGGTTCCTGGAACCACCGGCGCACCGTCCCGCAGTACGCCTGGGTGCCCCAGCTGTTCGCCGGACACACGGTCGCCGAGCTCTCCTCGTATGCCCGCACCGCACGGACGGGAGCGCTCGCGGCGCCCATCGGCTCCACGCAGACCCTCGGCACCCACACGATCCCGGCGTACGTCCGCTACTACGACGAGCAGCGCGAGCTGATCCATACGCTCCAACGAGCCGGATTCGACGTCTACATCGTCTCGGCGGGCTCCGAACCCGTCACCGAGATCTGGTCGCGCGGTGTCGGCGTCGACGCCCGGCACACCCTCGCGATCCGCTCCGTCCTCGACCGGCACGGCCGGCTCACCACACGGAACCAGGGCTGCGGCGACGTGCCCGCGAGCCGGGGCGAGGCCATCCCGTACATCGACGGCAAGCGCTGCTGGATCAACCAGGAGATCTACGGCGTCCAGGGCACCGCGGCCTGGCAACGGCAGGACCGCCGCCATCGCCCCGCGATCGCGGCCGGTGACGCCGACACCGACGTCACCTTCGTCGGTGACGCCACCGGGGCGCACCTCGTCCTCAACCGCGACAAGAGCGAACTCATGTGCCGGGCGTACGACGACGCCGACGGCCGCTGGGTGATCAACCCGATGTTCATCGAACCGCTCCCGCGCAGGCCGGATCCCTACCCGTGCTCGACTGGCGCGTTCAACGAACCGGACGGCGCAAAGGGGCCGGTCCTCAGGGACGACGGCTCGGTGGTGCCCGACCGTCAGGACACCGTGTACTGATCACCACCGGCACGTCCTAGAGTGCCGGGATGAGCATGACGCCTCCGCCCGGCTGGTACCGCGACCCGTCGTACCCACTCGTCGAGCGCTGGTGGGACGGGACCGTGTGGACCGACCACCGGCGCCAGATCGAGGTTCCCCAACAGCCTTCGCCGCAACCGGAGTCCCCCGGTGGCGGCGGCTCCGGCCGCGCCAAGGCCGTCGCGCTCACGGTGGCCGGAGCCGTCCTCGTCGCCTCGATCGTCACGGGCGCCGTGCTCCTGCGCAGGGACGACGACAGCGGGAACGCGGTGGCGCAGACCCCACCGACCACTCCGTCGAGGACCGACACCCCCGCGCCCTCGGCGTCCACCTCCCAGCCGTCGGCCGACGACCCGTCCCTGGTCGTGGACCAGCTCAACGGCATCACCCTGCCGCTGCTCGACGGCTGGGTCAGGCCCAAGTACGTCGCCGAGGACGATGTCGTGATGACGACTCCGGGCACGTACGACTGCCCGGGCGACCCGGGTCTGTGCCGCCACGGCCGGGTCATATCGCGCACGGTCACGGCGAACGACGAGAAGTCCCCGAAGGCCCTGGCCGAGCAGGACATCGAGGACGCGGCGAACAGCGCGTACGACCGCGACCTCGTCAACAGCCGGCCCTACCGGGGCATCAAGTCCCACCAGCAGCTGAAGGCGGGCTCGGCCGCCGTCGCCGGCCGAGCCGGGTACTTCGTGCGCTGGAAGGTCAGGACCGGGGTGGGGCCCGGGGGTTACGTCGAGTCGCTGGCCTTTCCCTCCAGCGTCGGCTCGGAGTCGCTCGTCATCGTCCGCTTCGCCTTCGACGCGGGCCCCGACGGGCCCCCGCTGACCGACATGGACAAGATCACCGAGGGGATACGGCCGATGGGCGACACGGACACGGGCGGGGGCGTGGGCAGCAGCATCGGCCCGTCGAAGTGAGGACCCGCGCGCTCAGAGAAACGTGTGCCCTTCACCGCGATACGTCGGGACGGCGGCCGTCACTGTGTCACCCGCCACGAGGTGCAGCGTGTCGAACCGCTCGCACAGCTCGCCCGCCTTGGCGTGCCGGAACCACACCCTGTCGCCGATGAGCAGATCGTCCGCGGGGGAGCCGAGCAACGGGGTCTGCACCTCGCCGGGGCCCTCCTGGGGGTCGTACCTCAGTCCCTCGGGCAGGTAGGGCACGGGCAGCCGGTCGGGGCCCGGCGCCCCGGACGCCGGGTATCCGCCGCCGAGCACCGTGACGACGCCCACTCCCGGCCTGCGGACCACTGGCTGGGCGAACAGCGCGGCCGGACGCCCGCTGAAGGACGTGTAGTTGTCGAAGAGCCTCGGCACGTAGAGCCCCGACCCTGCCGCGATCTCGGTGACCGCGTCCTCGGCGGCCGTGTGCTGGACGCTGCCGGTGCCGCCGCCGTTGACGAATTCGAGGTCCGGCTGCACCGCCCGTACGGCCCGGACGACATCGGCGCGCCGCTGGGCGAGCTCCTTGCGGGCGGTGGCCTGCATCAGCCGCACGGCACGCGAGCGCAGCGGGCGCCCCGCGATCGCGTCGCCGACACCCGCGATATGACCCTCGTACGCCATGATCCCCACCAGCTTGAACCCGGGCTTGCGGGTGACGGCGCGGGCCATCTCGGCGACCTGGGCGGGGGAGTGCAGCGGCGAGCGCAGGGCTCCGACGCGGACCCGGCCGCCGAGCAGCTTGAGGGAGGTGTCCAACTCCAGGCAGACACGCACCACTTCGGTGCCGCCCTGCCGCGCCTCGTCGATGAGGCGGAGCTGGGCCGGGTCGTCGACCATGACGGTCACGGCGGCGGCGAGCTTGGGGTCGCCGGTCAGCTCGGCGTAGCCCTTGCGGTCCGCCGACGGGTAGGCGAGCAGCACGTCGTCGAACCCGGACCTGGCCAGCCACAGGGACTCGGCGAGGGTGAAGGACATGATCCCCGCGAAGCCGTCCCGGCCCAGGACGCGTTCGAGGAGGGCGCGGCAGCGGAGGGACTTGCTGGCGACCCGGATCGGCTTGCCGCCGGCCCGGCGGACGAGATCGTCCGCGTTCGCGTCGAAGGCCTCCAGGTCCACGATCGCGACAGGGGCGTCGAGGTGAGCGGTGGCCCGGTCGTAGCGGGCCCGGTCTGCGGCGCGGGCAGTCATGACCGAAGCCTGCCAGACTCGATTACCGCAGGGTAGGGGGACGTTCCGGGCAGATGCCCCGGGGCCGCGGACTGGTTCCCTCCGGGCGCGCGTCAACCCGTAGAGTGACGCGCACGCAGGGAGGAACGACCTTGCCCCGGCGGGCCCTGCCCGGGGTGACGGTCCACCGGCGCGGGTATGCGTGCCCGTGGCGGAGTCCCACCCGGCCCCGCCGAGCTCCGCGGCGGTCCGATGGCCCGGGTACGAGGAAACGGGGGGAGCATGAGCACGGAAGCGCGCCGCGCCGCCATCCCTCCACGCCCGTCAGCGCCACCGCGGCCTTCCATGCCGGCGGGTGGGTCCGCTTCTGCCGACACGTCCAGTGCGCCTGATGGGGCGGCTCCGTCCGGGGCCTCTACCGCACCGGGCACGTCTACCCAGCCGGGCACGGGAACGGTTACGTCGATGTCGCCCGGTCCGTCGGTCTCGGCGGCGTCTTCCGAGGACCCCTCGGCTGGCGCGGGCTCGGGGGCTCCGGAAGCCCCCGCTGGTCCCTCGGCCGCGGCGGGCTCGCCTCTTCCGGCGCGTTCCGGTGGTCCGTCGACTGCGCCGGGCTCGTGGGGCCCAGAGCGTCCCGCGGGGCCCTCGGCTGCGCCGGGCACGTCGATTCCGGCACCTTCCCGTGATCCGTGGACCGCGGCGCCCCCGGCGACTCCGCACGGCTTGTCGACGCCTCCCCGCCCCGCGGCACCACCGCGCCCGCAGCGGCCTCCGACAGCGGGGAAGGGTGCGTCGGTGGGCGTCTCCGCCTCGCCGCCGCCGCGCCCGGCGGAGCCGCCTTCCCCTCGGCAGGGCCCCGACTCGCCCGCGCCCCGGCGAGGCGACCGGCCTCTTCTGGGTGACGGTCTGCCGTCCGGCCCCGGCGCGGCGCCGCCCGCGGGGCAGGGGCCGCGTGTGCCGTCGCCCCCGAAGTCCTTCGACTTCTTCGACACTTCCGCCGACACGGCGACGGCCGAGGATACCCGGCGGTCGCCGGGGGCCGACCCTCAGTCGTCCGGGGTGGGCTCGCCCCGCGAGCGGGAGTTCCGTGGTCTGCCCGCGCCCTCGGCGCAGGACATCCGGCGGTCGGCGGGTGCCGATGTGCAGTCGTCCGGTGCGGCCTCGGGCCGTGAGCGGGAGTCGGGTGGTTCGGCCGCGGCGACGGCGCGGGAGTCCCGGCGCTTTCCCGAGCTGCGGCCGGAGCCGCGGTCCGGCTCCGTGACGCCGCCCCCGCCGGCGGCCTCCGCCCGGTTCCCCGACGCACCGCCGGCCGAGCCCCGCCGAGGCACCGTGCCCGAGGAGCGGCCCGCGGAGACGACCAGGCGGCTGCAGCCCGTCCCGGCGGAGGAGCCCGCGCCGTCCCCGGCCGGCACCCGGTCCGAGGCGCGGGCCGCGGAGACGACCAGGCGGCTGCGGCCCATCCCGGCCGAGAAGCCCGCACCGGTCCCGGTCACCCCGTCAGCAACCCCGAGCGTGGAGCGTCCCTTCGTGTCGTTCGCGGAGCCGGAGAGGTACGACGACGGCTGCGAGCGTCGGCGAGTGTTCGGCGGGCGTCGCATGCGGCCCCGTACGGCCGCCGCCGCGGCGTGTGTCGTACTCGGACTCGGGCTCATCGGCGGCGCGGTGACAGGCAGTTGGCTGACCGGGGACGACGCGGACGGACCCGGCTCGCGCGGCGCGTTCGCGGCGGCCGGGGAGCTCTGGCACAGCGTCCCCGTGGACCAGCTCTTCCCGCCCACCGTGCGGGGCGACGGCGCGGGCCCCGGCGGCGCCGACCGCACGTGGACCCGTGTCGCCGTCGCCCCCGACACCGGATGCAAGGACGCCTTCGACCCTCTCCTGCGCAAGGCCCTCGCCCCAGTCGGCTGCCTGCGGCTGCTGCGCGCCACCTATACGGACGCGACCCGCAGTCATGTCACCACCGTCGGCCTGCTGTTCACCAAGGCGGACGCGACCGCCATGACCTCCCTGAAGACCCGCTTCCAGAAGGAGGGCCTGGACCGGCGCACCGATCTGATGCCCCGTCCGTACGCCGCCGAGGGCACCGTAGCCGAGGGCTTCGGCAACGCCCAGCGCGCGTCCTGGACGGTGTCGGTCCTCACGGACGCCCCCGTCGTCGTCTACGCCGTCTCCGGCTTCGCCGACGCCCGCGCCGTCAGCGCCCCCCAGCCCGCCGCCGACGCCATGAAGGCGGGCGCCACCACGGCCCCGGCCCAGGCGGGCCTCGGCCACGAGGCACAGGGCCTCGCCGACCGCGTCGAGCGAGCCCTCCGCAAGACCGTCACCTCGGCCACGGAGAAGCCGTCATGACCCGCAAGGCCAAACTGCCCCGCAGCGCGGGAGTCACTGACAGGGCCGGAGCGACCCGCAGCCCCCGACTGCCCCGCCGAGCCGGGCTCCTCAGCGTCCTGCTGGCCGCCTCCGTCACCCTGGTGCCCCCCACCGCCGCCCACGCCGACGGCATACGCGCCCAGCAGTGGGCCCTCGACGCGATGCACACCCAGGAGGCCTGGCGCACGACGAAGGGCAAGGGCATCACGGTCGCCGTCCTCGACACCGGCGTCGACGCCCAGCACCCGGACCTCGCGGGCAACGTGCTCACCGGCAAGGACATGGTCGGCTTCGGGGCCTCCCGGGGTGACCGGGCGTGGGCCCGGCACGGCACCGCCATGGCGGGCATCATCGCCGGGCACGGCCACGGCTCGGTCGACACCGACGGCGTCATGGGCATCGCCCCCCAGGCGAAGATCCTCCCCGTCCGCGTCATCCTCGAAGACGGCGACTCGGCCCGCACCAAGGCCCGCAGCACCCGCGGCAACGCCCTCGCCGAGGGCATCCGCTGGGCCACCGACCACGGCGCCGACGTCATCAACCTCTCCCTCGGCGACGACTCCAAGTCCGCCCACCCCGAGCCTGCCGAGGACGAGGCCGTCCAGTACGCCCTGAAGAAGGGTGTGGTCGTCGTCGCCTCGGCCGGCAACGGCGGCGAGAAGGGCGACCACGTCTCGTACCCGGCCGCCTATCCGGGCGTGATCGCGGCGACCGCCGTCGACAGGTACGGCACCCGCGCCTCGTTCTCCACCCGCCGGTGGTACGCCACGGTCAGCGCCCCCGGCGTCGACGTCGTGATCGCCGACCCGGACGACCGCTACTACGAGGGCTGGGGCACCAGCGCGGCATCCGCGTTCGTGTCCGGCGCGGTCGCCCTCATCAAGGCGGCCGACCCGGGCCTGTCCCCGGCCCAGATCAAGCAACTCCTCGAGGACACGGCCCGCGAGGCACCCACCGGCGGCCGTGACGACTCCCGCGGCTTCGGTTTCATCGACCCCGCCGCCGCCATCAAGGCGGGCGGCCGGCTCAAGCCGGAAGGGCTCGTCGCGGCCTCGTACGGCCAGAAGTACTTCGGCACGGGCCCGGCCACCCCCGAGGACGACGCCAACGCCTCCAGCTGGGCGGGCCCCCTCGCGGGCGGCCTCGGCGGAGTGCTGCTGGCGGCGTCGGTGGTGCTGTGGCGCGGCCGCAGGACCCCGAACCGCTTCAGCCGGGCCTCAAGGCACAGCCAGCACAACAGAAGGCCCGTGATCTAGTCGGCGGCCGCGTCCTGGAAGGCCGACACCGCCGCCTGGGCCGCCGCCTCGACCAGCGAAATCCCCTTCGTCTTCGTCGAGTTGCCGTCGGACAGCGTCGCCACCAGATAGCCGTGACCGTCGACGGTGACCCGCCCGATGCTGTTGATGTCCCACAGCCCCGTCGTGCTGCGCGCCAACCACCCGTTCTTCAGGGCCCACTTGGAGCCGTCGGCCGCAGCCGACACCCCCCAGTGCTGGTCGGTGGCGATCTCACCCATGAGCCCCTGAAGATACGTCTGCGAGCTCTCGCTGAGTTCCGAGTCGTCCCCGAACACCTGCCGCAGCAAGGCTAGTTGATCGGCCGCCGTGGTCTGGGTCAGCCCCCACAACGCGCCGTCGCCACCCGTGGTGTCGGACAGCCCGAAGCGCTTGTTCGCGGAGTCGAGACCGTCCGCCTGCCCGATCGCGGCCCACAGCGCGGACGCCGACGCGTTGTCGCTGTTCTCGATCATCGCGGTGGCGTACGTCTTCTCCTGTGCGGTGAGATGCCGGTCCGCGTCCTGTGCCTGGAGCAGCAGCGTCGCCAGGATGTCGACCTTGACGATGCTCGCGGTGTCGAAGGTGCCGTCGCCGTACGTGGCGCTCTCGGCGGAGTCGAGGTCGAAAACGGCGACCGACACGTCCGCGCCGTCCGCCACGGCCACCGACTTCATCGCCTTGGTGAGCAGCGCGTCCCGGTCCACCGAGGGCTCCGCCACAGGTTCCACCGATGCCTCCTCGTCGACGCTCGGCGAGGGCGAGGGCGCCGCCGAGGCCGGGGACGACGATACGAGGCCCGGGCCGTCGTGCGCCTGCGCCTTCACATACACGGTGCCGGCGGCCGTACCGCCCACCAGGACGGCGGAGGCCACCAGGGTATAGAGGAGCGGCTTGCGTCGGGAGGGACGGGCGCGGCGCCCGCGGGCTCTGTGACGGTCCATCCCGCGATGCTCGGGGCCCGGGCTGTGCCCGCGGTTAGACGAATGTTAGATGTGTGTCAGGGAAGGCTGAGAAACCCATGAGTCCCGTCAACGCCGGGTTTCCGGGGCCGCACAAGCGCAGCAGCATCCCACCGATAGGGTCGGGGATCGTGGCGAACAAGAACATTCCCGACTCCGGCTTCCCCGACGACGACGGCTCCGCCGATCCCCGGCTGAGCGCGGCGCTCGCGGCGTGGGCCGAGGACCGCACCGCCGTGGGGCCGGTCCTGGAGGCGCTCAAGGGTGCCCGGCTGCTCGTGCCCGTCGTGGCCCTCCTCGGCGAGGTCGAGGTGGACGAGAAAGGGCTGCGCCACGAGAAGACCAGCGACATGGCGGTACCCACCCTGAAGGCCGGCAGCCGCACGGCCCTGCCCGCCTTCACGTCCACCGAGTCGCTGGCCCGCTGGGATCCCGAGGCCCGCCCCGTCGCCGTACCCCTGCACCAGGCCCTGCAGGCGGCGGCGCACGAGAAGGCCGACACGATCGTGCTGGACATGGCGGGACCCGTGCCCTACGAGCTGACGGGCCCGGCCCTGCTGGCGCTCGCCGAGGGACGTACGTCCGCCGATC
The DNA here is from genome assembly GCF_040651675.1 of Streptomyces sp. NPDC048415. Lineage (NCBI taxonomy): Bacteria > Bacillati > Actinomycetota > Actinomycetes > Kitasatosporales > Streptomycetaceae > Streptomyces > Streptomyces sp. NPDC048415. Next base: position 63,942 of record NZ_JBEZKJ010000031.1, read on the forward strand.
CGCTGTCCGACCCGGCCGTGGTCGACGCGGTGCGGGCCGCGGTCGCTACTGAGCCCCGGGTGCTCCGCGCCCACCTCGGCCCCGGCCAGGCCGACGGCACCCTCGCCGTCGTACTGGACCCGTCCGCCGCACCGGCCGAAGTCGCTCGCGCGCTCGCCGCACGGCTCGCGGCGGACGAAACGCTGAGGGCCCGCCTGGTGCGCGGCCTCGACCTGGCACTGCTGCCGGCCGAGGCGACGCCGCCGGGCGAGCCCCTGTACGTACGCTCCTGACGAGTCCGTCTCTTCGGCTCTAGCCGTAGACGGGGCCCGTGTACTTCTCGCCCGGGCCCTGGCCCGGCTCGTCCGGGACGATCGACGCCTCGCGGAACGCCAGCTGCAGCGACTTCAGACCATCGCGCAGCGGCGCCGCGTGGAAGGAGCTGATCTCGGTCGCGCTCGCGTCGAGCAGCCCGGCCAGCGCGGTCACCAGCTTGCGCGCCTCGTCCAGGTCCTTGTGCTCGTCGCCCACCCCTTCTTGTGGGGCCAGACCGAGCTTCACCGCGGCGGCACTCATCAGGTTGACGGCGACCGTCACGATCACCTCGACCGCGGGGACCTCGGCGATGTCGCGGGTCATGGTGTCGTAGTCGGGCGTCTGGGGAGGGGTGTCACTCATGCCCCCTACGATAGGTCCCGGATCGGACCCGGCCCCCGTCGGCCTCGGTTAGCCCTTCCCGGCCCGAGCTGCTAACCTTGTGTCACGACCGGCTGGACGCGCCAAGAAACATGTGGCGGGCCCGGCCCACAAGTGGAGGCTCCGATCTCCCACCCGACCATCCCCAGGGACGGCGGGTCACCCGGTCAGGCGGCCACCATCGTTCCGTACGGACGATGGAGTCGCCCGAAAGTGCGCCCCGCGGTTGACCGCGGCGGTGCTCCGGTAGTCCTTGGAGCCCCGCCTGTGTCCCGTCCGGGGCATTTTTCATGCCCCGCGGTGGTTGGTCCCATTGTCATCAGAGACATACGCGGCTGTCCGCCAGACCGCCGTGTGGTGCTACCGAGGAGGATCCATCAGCACCGAGCCCCGCATCAACGACCGGATTCGCGTTCCCGAAGTGCGACTTGTCGGTCCCAGCGGCGAGCAGGTCGGGATTGTTCCGCTTGCCAAGGCGCTGGAGCTTGCGCAGGAGTACGACCTCGACCTGGTCGAGGTGGCCGCGAGTGCGCGTCCGCCGGTCTGCAAGCTCATGGACTACGGGAAGTTCAAGTACGAGTCGGCCATGAAGGCCCGTGAGGCGCGCAAGAACCAGGCGCACACGGTCATCAAGGAAATGAAGCTCCGGCCGAAGATCGACCCGCACGACTATGACACCAAAAAGGGTCACGTCGTCCGGTTCCTCAAGCAGGGCGACAAGGTCAAGATCACGATCATGTTCCGTGGTCGCGAGCAGTCCCGGCCGGAACTCGGCTACCGACTGCTGCAGCGTCTCGCGTCGGACGTCGAGGACCTCGGTTTCGTCGAGTCGAACCCGAAGCAGGACGGCCGGAACATGATCATGGTTCTCGGTCCGCACAAGAAGAAGACCGAGGCGATGGCCGAGGCCCGTGAGGCCCAGGCGGCCCGCAAGGCTGAAGCGAAGGCCAACCCCGGCCGCTCGCAGAACGCCGCCGACGGTGACATCCCCGAGGGGGAGCTGCCCGAGGGGGACCTCCCCGAGGGTGAGACCACCGACGCGGAGACCGTCGACGCCGAGACCGCCGAGGCCCAGGCCGAGGCTTCCGCCGAGGCATGATCCCAGGGCTCGCGCCCCGGGATGTCAATCGATACATATGACGTTCCACCGTGCCCGGTTTCACGACCGGGCACCGGAACGCCACTGACGAGGAGAGAACGGCGCTATGCCGAAGAACAAGTCGCACAGCGGTGCCAGCAAGCGCTTCAAGATCACCGGCTCCGGCAAGGTGCTCCGCGAGCGCGCCGGCAAGCGCCACCTGCTCGAGCACAAGTCGTCGCGCCTGACGCGTCGCCTCACCGGCAACGCCGAGATGGCCCCGGGCGACGCCAAGAAGATCAAGAAGCTTCTCGGCAAGTGACGTACCGGCGCCTCGGCGCCGCACGTCTGGACCGGGACCCAATCGATTTCGGGCCGTGTGAGTCCCACCACGGCCCCGCTACAAGGAGTTAACAAGTGGCACGCGTCAAGCGGGCAGTCAACGCCCACAAGAAGCGCCGGGCGATCCTCGAGGCCGCCTCCGGCTACCGCGGTCAGCGTTCGCGCCTGTACCGCAAGGCCAAGGAGCAGGTCACCCACTCGCTGGTCTACAACTACAACGACCGCAAGAAGCGCAAGGGCGACTTCCGTCAGCTGTGGATCCAGCGCATCAACGCCGCTGCCCGCGCCAACGGCATCACCTACAACCGCTTCATCCAGGGTCTGAAGGCGGCGAACGTCGAGGTCGACCGCAAGATCCTCGCGGAGCTGGCCGTCAACGACGCCAACGCGTTCGCCGCGCTCGTCGAGGTCGCGCAGAAGGCGCTGCCGTCGGACGTCAACGCGCCGAAGGCCGCGTGACGCTGGCGCTGGCTTGAGCCGGACGTAGCTGTGGACCCGCTTGCCTTACGGCTTGCGGGTCCATGTGCGTTTGCCCCCGCGCGGCGGCTGGGCGCGTATCGCGCTTCGCGCTCGTCCTCAAACGCCGGACGGGCTGAAAAATCAGCCAGCACCCAAGGACGGGAAGGGTAGGGGCGGCGGGGGCGAAAACCCCTGTGGGCCCACCCCGCGATGCGGCACGAACCCTCCCGCCGCCCGGCTGTATCGAAGAACCCTCCGTAACCACCGAAGGAACCCATGGCTGCCGCCACCGAGCTGATCTCCCCGCGCTCGCCGCGTGTTTCCGCCGCTCGGCGGCTCGCCAAGCGGAACTTCCGGGGCAAGGAGCGGCTGTTCCTGGCCGAGGGCCCGCAGGCCGTGCGGGAGGCGGCCGCGCACCGGGGCGACGGTGGCGCCACCCTCGTCGAGCTGTTCGCGACGGTGGAGGCGGCGGAGCGGTACGCCGACATCATCGGGGAGGCCCGGGACGCCGGGGCTCGCGTGCACCTCGCGGACGAGACCGTGATCGCCGACATCTCGACCACCGTGACCCCGCAGGGACTCGTCGGGATCTGCCGCTTCCTCGACACCCCGTTCGAGGAGATCCTCAAGGCCGAGCCCAGGCTCGTCGCCGTACTCGCGCACGTGCGGGACCCCGGCAACGCCGGGACCGTGCTGCGCTGCGCGGATGCCGCCGGCGCCGAGGCCGTCGTCCTCACTGACGCGTCCGTCGACCTGTACAACCCCAAGTCCGTACGGGCCTCGGTCGGGTCCCTGTTCCATCTGCCCGTCGCCGTCGGCGTGCCGGTGGAGGACGCCGTGGCAGGCCTCAGGGGCGTCGGCGTACGGATCCTCGCCGCCGACGGTGCCGGGGACGACGACCTGGACGACGAACTGGACCAGGGGACCATGGGCGGGCCCACCGCCTGGGTGTTCGGCAACGAGGCCTGGGGGCTCCCGGAGGAGACCCGTGCGCTGGCTGATGCCGTCGTGCGCGTTCCGATCCACGGAAAGGCCGAGAGTCTGAACCTCGCCACCGCCGCCGCCGTATGTCTCTACGCGTCCGCCCGTGCACAGCGCGCCTCCGGAGGGTGCCGTTCCGTCACCGACAGCTAGTAGGGTGACGGGCTCGGGGGCCCACTGCCAGACGAGAGGTGGGGTACGGGGATGAGTGTCGGCACGAGCGGTGCGCAGAAGGCGCCGCGAGCACGGGACGCGCGCGGCACACCCGCGTCCCGGCGCGGTGATCTCGCCGCCGACCGTGGAGCCGATGCCGTGGCGGAACCCGGAGCCGAGCCGGCCATCGACCCCGACGACCTTCCGGACGGACTCGTCGTCGCCGACGAGCACGGCCGGGTGATCTGTTTCAACGCCGCCGCCGCCCGCATCACCGCCACCCCCGCCGACGAGGCCCTCGGCAGCCTGCTCGAATCGGCTCTCCCGTTGGAGGACCTGGAGGGCCGCAGGTGGTGGCAGCTGACCGATCCGTACGGCGGTCTCGCGATCCGCAACGGTCAGCCCGAGCGCAATCTGCTGCTTCCCGGCGGCCGTGAGGTCCTCGTCTCGGCGCGCTATGTGCGCACGAAGCCCATGGGGCCCGTCCGCCGCGTCGTGGTCTGCCTGCGTGACACCGAGGCCCGCCGCCGCACCGAGCGCAGCCACGCCGAGCTGATCGCCACGGTCGCCCACGAACTGCGCTCGCCGCTCACCTCCGTCAAGGGCTTCACGGCCACCCTGCTGGCCAAGTGGGAGCGCTTCACCGACGACCAGAAGAAACTCATGCTGGAGACCGTCGACGCCGACGCCAACCGGGTCACCCGGCTCATCGCCGAGCTGCTCGACATCTCCCGCATCGACTCCGGGCGCCTCGAAGTGCGCCGCCAGCCCGTGGACATCGGCGCCGCCGTCGGCCGCCACATCCAGGCGTACGTCGCCGCGGGCCAGTCGGCCGACCGTTTCCTGCTCCGCATCGAACATCCCCTGCCCGCCCTGTGGGCCGACCCCGACAAGATCGACCAGGTGCTGAGCAACCTGCTCGAAAACGCGGTGCGCCACGGCGAGGGATCCGTCACCATCGACGTAGCGCCCTCGGTGTCCCCGCGCGAGCGGGAGGACCGGGATGGCGCAGTGAACGCTGCCACGTCGGTCACGGTGAGCGACGAGGGCACCGGCATCCCGGAGGAGTCCATGAACCGCGTCTTCACCCGCTTCTGGCGGGGCAGCAAGCGCGGCGGCACCGGCCTCGGGCTCTACATCGTCAAGGGCATCGTCGAGGCCCACGGCGGCACCATCACGGTCGGCCGCGCCCCCGGTGGCGGCGCCGAGTTCCGATTTACGTTGCCCGTGGGCACCCCGGCGTATCTGCTCTGACGCCGAAGCGGCCCCACGGGCGCACGTGTACCGGAGCCACCCCTCGGACTGCGCGTCCAGGGCATGCTCCCACCCCGTTAGACTCGGCCTTTGGCACCTTTGCGTCCCCGTTCAGGGACGACGCGTCCCCCGAGTCGGGACGGGGACCCTCAGCCAGCCAACCGGAAGCACGGGAAGAGATGTCGGCACCGAATAAGTCGTACGACCCTGTAGAGGTCGAGGCCTTGAAACCGGAAGAGATCGAGCGCATGCGGGACGAGGCGCTCGCCGCCTTCGCGGCCGCCGGTGACCTCGACGCGCTCCAGGAGGCCAAGGTCGCCCACACCGGCGGCACCTCGCCGCTGGCCCTCGCCAACCGCGAGATCGGCGCCCTGCCCCCGCACGCCAAGGCAGCCGCCGGCAAGCTGGTCGGCCAGGCCCGCGGCGCGGTGAACAAGGCCCTCGCCGCCCGCCAGGCCGAGCTGGAGGCCGAGCGTGACGCCCGGGTGCTGGTCGAGGAGGCAGTGGACGTCACGCTGCCGTACGACCGCGTACCTCCCGGCGCCCGCCACCCGCTGACCACCATGATGGAGCGGGTCGCCGACGTCTTCGTGTCCATGGGATACGAGATCGCCGAGGGTCCCGAGGTCGAGGCGGAGTGGTTCAACTTCGACGCCCTGAACTTCGGCCCGGACCACCCGGCCCGGCAGATGCAGGACACCTTCTTCGTCGAGGGCCCCACGGGGGACCACGGCGAGTCCGGTGTCGTGCTGCGCACCCACACCTCTCCGGTGCAGGCCCGCGCCATGCTCGACCGTGAGCCGCCCGTCTACATCGTGTGCCCCGGCCGCGTGTACCGCACGGACGAGCTGGACGCCACGCACACCCCGGTCTTCCACCAGATCGAGCTCCTCGCCATCGACGAGGGCCTGACCATGGCCGACCTCAAGGGCACCCTCGACCACATGGTCAAGTCGCTCTTCGGTTCGGACATGAAGACCCGGCTGCGCCCGAACTACTTCCCCTTCACCGAGCCGTCCGCCGAGATGGACATGCTCTGCTACGTCTGCAAGGGCGAATCCATCGGCAACCCCGACCGCCCCTGCCGGACCTGCTCGTCCGAGGGCTGGATCGAGCTGGGCGGCTGCGGCATGGTCAACCCGCGCGTCCTCGTCGCCTGCGGCGTGGACCCGGAGAAGTACAGCGGATTCGCCTTCGGGTTCGGCATCGAGCGGATGCTGATGTTCCGCCACAACGTCGAAGACATGCGAGACATGGTCGAGGGTGACGTCCGGTTCACCCGGCCGTTCGGGATGGAGATCTGATGCGGGTCCCGCTTTCTTGGCTGCGGGAGTACGTCGACCTGCCGGCCACCGAGACCGGCCGCGATGTGCAGGCCAAGCTCGTTTCCGCGGGCCTCGAGGTCGAGAGGGTCGAGCAGCTCGGCGCCGACCTCAAGGGCCCCCTGGTCGTCGGCCAGGTGCAGTCCATCGAGGAACTGGAGGGCTTCAAGAAGCCCATCCGCTTCTGTCTGGTCGACGTCGGCACCGCCAACGGCACCGGTGAGCTCCAGGAGATCGTCTGCGGCGCCCGCAACTTCTCCGTCGGCGACAAGGTCGTCGTGGTGTTGCCCGGCGCCGTGCTGCCCGGCAACTTCGCGATCGCGGCGCGCGAGACGTATGGCAAGACCTCGCACGGCATGATCTGCTCCGGCGACGAGCTGGGCATGGGCGACGACGGCAGCGGCGGCATCATCGTGCTGCCGCCGGAGGTCGAGGTCGCCGCCGACGCCATCGAGCTGCTCCAGCTCGTCGACGAGGTCCTCGACATCGCCGTCACGCCCGACCGCGGCTACTGCCTCTCGTTGCGCGGTATCGCCCGCGAGGCCGCCATCGCCTACGGTCTGCCGCTGCGTGACCCGGCGCTGCTCGACGTACCGGCACCGAACGCGTTCGGCTACCCGGTGCAGATCTCCGAGCCGCTCGGCTGCGACCGCTTCACCGCGCGCACGGTGACCGGTCTCGACCCCGAGGCACGCTCCCCGATCTGGCTGCGCCGCCGCCTCCAGAAGGCGGGCATGCGTCCGATCTCGCTCGCCGTCGACATCACGAACTACGTGATGCTGGAGCTGGGCCAGCCCCTGCACGCGTACGACCGCTCCCGCGTCCAGGGCGCGATCGGCGTGCGCCGGGCCGAGCCGGGCGAGAAGCTCACCACCCTCGACGGCGTCAAGCGCACGCTGGACGCCGAGGACCTGGTGATCACCGACGACCGCGGCCCCATCGGCCTCGCGGGTGTCATGGGCGGCGCCAACACCGAGATCGACGACACCGAGGGCACCACCACCGAGGTCGTCATCGAGGCCGCGCACTTCGACGCGATCTCCATCGCGCGTACCGCCCGCCGCCACAAGCTGGCTTCCGAAGCGTCCAAGCGCTTCGAGCGCGGTGTCGACCCGCAGGCCGCGTCCGCCGCGGCCCAGCGGACCGTCGACCTCCTCGTGCTGCTCGCGGGCGGCACCGCCGACGCCGGGGTCACCGAGGTCATCGCGCCGTCCGCGCCGCACACCATCACCATCCCGGCGAACCACCCGGACAAGGTGGCCGGTGTCGACTACGGCCGCGAGACCGTCGTACGCCGTCTGCAGCAGGTCGGCTGCGACGTGTACGGGCAGGACGAGCTGATCGTCACCGTGCCGTCCTGGCGGCCCGACCTGACGGACCCGAACGACCTGGCCGAAGAGGTCATCCGGCTCGAGGGCTACGAGAATCTGCCCTCCACCCTGCCCAAGCCCCCCGCGGGCCTGGGCCTGACCGACCGGCAGCGGCTGCACCGCCGGATCGGCCGCGCGCTGGCCGGTGCCGGTTACGTCGAGGCGCTGAACTACCCGTTCCTCGGCGAGCACGTCTTCGACCAGTTCGGCCTGGCCGCCGACGACCCGAAGCGCAAGGTCGTCAAGCTGGTCAACCCGCTCTCCGACGAGGAGCCCGCGCTCCGTACGACGCTGCTGCCGGGCCTGCTGCACGCCCTGCGCCGCAACGACGGGCGCGGCAGCCACGACCTGGCGCTCTTCGAGACGGGCCTCGTCTTCCACCCGCAGGCGGAACTGCGCGTCGCCGGGCGGCTGCCCGTCGACCGCCGTCCCACCGACGAGGAGATCGCGTCGCTCACCGCCGCGCTCCCCGTCCAGCCCCGGCACGCCGCCGTCGTCCTCGCGGGCGCCCGCGAGCAGGCCGGCTGGTGGGGCAAGGGCCGCCCGGCCGACTGGGCCGACGCGATCGAGGCCGCGCGCACCGTGGCCCATGAGGCGGGGACCGAACTCCTCGTCCGCGCCGGCCAGTACGGGCCGTGGCACCCGGGCCGCTGCGCCGAGCTCGCCGTCGTCGTCGACGGTACGGAGAAGGTCATCGGGTACGCCGGTGAGCTGCACCCCGGCGTCCTGAAGACCCTGGGTCTGCCCGCGCGCACCTGCGCGATGGAGCTGGACCTGGACGCGCTGGAGCAGGCGAGCGCGGGCCTTCCCAAGGGCCCGAAGGTCTCGACCTTCCCGGTCGCCACGCAGGACGTCGCGCTGGTAGTCGACAAGTTCGTCCCGCACGTGGACGTCGAGGCCGCGCTGCGCGAGGGCGCGGGTCAACTCCTGGAGTCCATCCGGCTGTTCGACGTCTACGAGAACAGCGAGCAGCTCGGCGAGGGCAAGAAGTCCCTCGCGTACGCGCTGCGGTTCCGTGCCGCCGACCGCACCCTGACCGTCGACGAGGCCTCCGCGGCCCGCGACGCGGCCGTTTCGCTGGCCGCCGAGCTCACGGGGGCCGTTCTGCGGAGTTAGCTCCGCTGAGCCGGGGAACTGCGAGTCGTCCGTCGGCTGCGGGCCGTCCGTGGCTGGTCGCGCAGTTCCCCGCGCCCTTTACGGGGCATCCCCCCGCGCCCCTGCATCCCCGCGCCCCTTACGGGGCATCCACGCGCCCCTTATGGGGCCCTTCACGTCCGCCTACCTGCATAAATGCACATCCTCGAAGCACCTCACTCGTTCGGGTGACAAGTCAGGGCGAACTGGCCCGAACGGTCCATGCGGTCGACAGAATCGGACCGGCCTCACTGAGGCCGTGTGCGCTGTCAGGGCCTATTGGGGGGCCAATCGGCATGATCCGTATCAAGGCTGGGGCTCCCCGCAGGGCAACGCCCCGGACGCATTCACGGGTGCTGGCCCGGCCGGGCCTCGGGCCATGTGGCCGGGGCGACCGCCTGCGCGCCGGGCTCACCCGGGCGGTGCGCGGCAGAAGACCCCGTTTGGTCTCCAGGCATGCCCCCCGCGGCGGCCTCGACCGGACCGTTCGCCGGGCCGAGCGTCGGCCGCTGCGCCGGGCGCTGAGCATGGGGCTGCCCACGGTCTGGGGCGCGATGGCGATCACGTACAAGATGGCCTGTCCGCTCGCGCAGCAGAACGGGCTCGGCGCCCGGATCGTCACCAGCGCCGTCTTCTTCGCGGTCGGTACCGGCCTGATACTCCACGTCAGAGGGGCGCTGCTGCGGGAGCTGCGGCAGATCCGCAAGGTCGCCGGCGCCGCCCAGAGCGTGCTGCTGCGTCCGCTGCCGCCGCGCATCGACGGGCTGAACATCGCCGCGGCGCAGCTCTCCGCCGACCGGGGCGCGAACGTCGGCGGTGACCTGTACGAGGTCATCGCCACCGAGTACGGCGTACGGGTCGTCATGGGTGACGTCCGGGGGCACGGGCTCGGCGCCATCGGCACCGTCGCCGCCGTCCTCGGCAGCTTCCGCGAAGCCGTGCACGACGAGCCCGAACTCGGCTCTGTCCTGCGGCGACTTGAACGCGCGCTGGCCCGGCATCTGCGCGAGCGGGCCCGGGCCGAGCATCCCTCGGCCGGGCTCGATCCGCAGAGCCCGGTGGCCGAGGAGTTCGTCACCGTAGTGCTGCTGGAGATCCGCCGCGACGGCGAGGTGTACGCCCTCAACTGCGGTCACCCCTGGCCGTATCTGCTGCGCGGCCCCGCCGAACCGGCGGACGTACGCGGCCATGTCGAACCGCTGGCGGCCGGTGAACCGCTGCCGCCGCTGGGGCCGTTCCCGCTCCCGAGCGAGCTGCCCGTGCACTGCGGCCAACTGCTGCCCGGGCAGGTGCTGGTGCTGTACACCGACGGGGCCGAGGACGCGCGGGACGGCCGCGGGCGGTTCTTCTCCCTGCGGGACGCGCTGGCCGAAGCCGCACGGGAGAGCCCACTTGTACCCCAGACAGTGCTGCGGTCCGTCTTCACCGGATTGGTGCGCCACATCAAAGGCGCGCCCACGGACGACATCGCCTTGCTGTTGCTGCGCCATGACCGCCTCCCCAGGTGTGCCCCGACAGGGGCGCGAGGAACTGTGCGACAGACCACGACAAGCCCGCAGCCGACGAACCACCGTTGAATCCCCGGCGTTTACCAGCGCGGCGCGGACGCGCCGTCCGCCCCGCCACGGAGTGTCGGGCAGGCAGCTGGGCGGACGGCGCGGGAACGGGCCGCCGCACTGTACGAGGGGGAGCCGGCGGCCCGGCCGGCCTCTTGCGAGGCATTTCAGTCAACCGGCCCTAAACGCTCTGCGACAGCGCGCGTACTGCCCGGATACGGGCATTCCTTTCACACCCCGTGTGAAAGGGGACGCACTAGTCTGACGGGCACGATCGGCACCGTCGGCACCGAGCCACCCGGGGGCCCTCATGCAGCCCAACACTCTGCTCGACGCGATCCTCGACGAGGCGGGCATCTCGCACGCGGGACTCGCCGCCCACGTCAACCAGGCAGGGAGGGCGCGCGGCCTCGCGCTCCGCTACGAACACACCGCCGTGGCACGGTGGTTGAAGGGGCAGCGCCCGCGCGGCCAGGTGCCCGACCTGATCTGCGAGGTACTCGCCGGCCGGCTCCACCGGCCCGTCACGCTCGACGACATCGGGCTCGGCGTGCCCGGTGAGCCGTCCGCCCCGCACGGCACGTCGCTCTCCGGCTTCGTCGAGCGCGCCACCGCCCTGTGGCGCTCCGACGAACAGCAGCGCCCGCACATCCTCGGCGCACCGGCCGTCACCGGCACGCCCGCGGTGATGCCGGTGTGGGAGTGGGAGAACCCCCCCGAGGACGTGGACGTCTCGCGCGGCGGACGCCACCACGTGAAGATGTCCGACATCGAGATGCTGCGCGCGGCCCGCGCCCACTACGAGCAGATGTACCGCAAGGCGGGCGGTATCGCGACCCGCACGAGGATCGTCGGCTTCCTCAACTCCGAGACGGCGCCCCTGCTGCGCGGCAGCTACACCGACGCCACCGGCCGCCAACTGCACCGGGCCACGGGCGGGTTGGTCGCGATCGCGGGCATCTGCGCCTACGACTCCGACGCGCACGGACTCGCACAGCGCTACTTCCATCAGGCGCTGCGCCTGGCGAAGGCCAGTGGGGACAGGGGACTTGGGGCCTATGTGATAGCGCTGCTGGTCAACCAGTCGCTGTTCATGCGCGAGTACCGGCAGGCCGTCGCCTTCGCGGAGGCCGCGCTGCGCGCCGCGGGGCGGCACATCACGCCGGCGCTCGCCTCCGACCTCTACGCGATGCAGGCCAAGGCGTACGCGCACCTCGGCGACGGCAGCAGCGCGCTGTCCTGCATACGGCGTGCCGAGCAGGCCGCCGACCGCATCCGGCGCGGTTACGAGCCCGATGAGACCGGCTATGTCCAGCCGGGCCTGGTCAACGTACAGGTGGCGGAGGCGCTGCTCAGCCTCGGCGATCTGGTGGCGGCGGGGGAGCACGCCATGGCCGCCGTCGACAACCCGGCGCACGACCGCGGACGGGTGCACCGGCTAGCCATGCTCAGCCAGATCGAGCTGCGCCAGGGCAACGCCGACAAGGCGGTGGCGACCGCCGTCCAAATGGCAGAACAGGCGCGGGGGATGGAGTCCCAGCGACTGCGCGACAGACTGCGCGCGGTACGCGAACACCTGGTGCGCAGCGGCTGCGCGGGCACGTCGGAGGCCGCTGAACTCATCGACGGCGCACTGCGCGTACCGCTCTAGAAACCCGCTTCGGAACAGCGCGTACCGCTCCAGATCACTGTGCCTGCCGCTGCCGCTGCGCTGTGTCCCGACGGCTGTGAGCCTGCTGTCAGGACGCTCCTGCTGCGATATTGCCATCTACTCGGCGGAAGGTGGCAGAACAGTGCAGTGGACGAAACAGAACGAACAAACTGTGTACGCAAACCGCTGGTTCAGCGTCAATCTCGCAGATGTGGAGCTGCCGGACGGTCGGCACCTCGATCACTTTTTGATACGGCTGCGGCCGGTGGCCGTGGCCACTGTGGTGAACGAGGCCAATGAGGTGCTGCTCCTGTGGCGGCACCGCTTCATCACCGACAGCTGGGGGTGGGAACTCGCGGCAGGCGTCGTCGAGGACGGCGAGGACATCGCCGTCGCGGCGGCCCGCGAACTGGAGGAGGAGACCGGCTGGCGGCCGGGGCCCCTGCGGCATCTGATGACCGTCGAGCCCTCCAACGGGCTCACCGACGCCCGGCACCACATTTTCTGGGCCGACGAGGGCGCGTACATCGGACACCCCGTGGACGACTTCGAATCGGACCGTCGGGAATGGGTCCCCTTAAAAGTCGTCCCCGACATGGTCGCCCGCGGCGAGGTCCCGGCCGCCAACATGGCTGCCGCACTGCTCCTTCTGCACCATCTCAGGCTCGGGCAGGACGCGTTGCCCTGATCCATCCCCCCCACGGCGTCCCATGGCCTAGTGGCCCAGAGCCTGCCAGACCGCCACGGCGAGTGCGCCCACGGCCGTGATCGCCGCGACGGCGGGCAGTGGCCAGCGGGTGTGTTCCATCGCGACGACCCGAGCGCTCAGGTCGTCCAGCTCCTTGGCGGTGTGTTCGGCGCGGTGACTGAGCAGAGTCAGTCCTCCCTCGACGCGGGCCTGTGCCACATCGAGGCGGCGGCGTAACTCTGCGAGTTCTCCATGGACCACGGGATGCTCCGGGTCGGCGGTCACGAGTCCGCTCCTTTCCGTAGTCGTCACATCCCTTACATGTGCACGGAAAGTCAACTCGCCTGGTGGAAACGTGGGGAGCGTGTGCGAGGGGCATATGCGGGCCCGGCGCGCACACGGTGTGTGAATGGCGCGGGCCCGGCACCGAAAAGAGTGCCGGGCCCGCGTGGATCCGATGCTTACGCCCCGTAGCCAGAGGCGGCCGACATCAGGCGTACGTGTAGAAGCCCGAGCCGGACTTACGGCCGAGCCGCCCCGCGTCCACCATGCGCTGGAGCAGCGGGGGAGCGGCGTACAGCGGCTCCTTGTACTCCTCGTACATGCTCGACGCGACCGAGGCCACCGTGTCGAGGCCGATCAGGTCGGACAGCTTGAGCGGGCCCATCGGATGGGCGCAGCCCAACTCCATGCCGTTGTCGATGTCCTCGCGGCTGGCAATACCTGACTCGAACATCCGGATCGCGGAGAGGAGATACGGGATCAGCAGCGCGTTCACCACGAAGCCGGAGCGGTCCTGGGCGCGGATCGCGTGCTTGCCGAGGACCTTCTCGGCGAAGAGCTGGGCGCGGCCGAGGGTGCCCTCGGAGGTGGTCAGCGCCGGGATCAGCTCGACGAGCTTTTGCACCGGGGCCGGGTTGAAGAAGTGGACGCCGATGACCTGGTCGGGACGCGAGGTGGCGACGGCGAGCTTCACCAGCGGGATCGAGGAGGTGTTGGAGGCGAGGATCGCGTCCGGCCGGGTCACCACCTGGTCGAGCACCTGGAAGATCTCCGTTTTGACCTGCTCGTTCTCGACGACGGCCTCGATCACCAGGTCGCGGTCGGCGAACTCGCCGAGGTCCGTGGTGAAGCTGAGCCGGTCCTGGGTGGCCTTGAGCTCCTCCTCGGAGATCTTCCCGCGCTCGGCCGCCTTGGAGAGGGAGTTGAAGAGCCGGGTACGGCCGATCTCCAGGGCCTCGCCGGTGGTCTCGGCGACACGGACGTCCAGACCGGCGCGGGCGCACACCTCGGCAATGCCCGCTCCCATCTGGCCGCAGCCCACCACTCCGACGCGTTCGATGTCGGTCACATCGTCCCCTTCGCTGATCCACACGGCCGGCAGGTCCTCCGTTGTTCGGTGCCTGCTCCGAACGTGCACGTTACTCCCAAGTATCGATGATCGATCGCCGGGGTCGAGGCATGCTGGGCGAGGAAACGTTCTGTGACGAGGCGGATCCACTGCGTAAGGGGTGCGGAGATGGGGCGACTTTCACGTCGGGCGTTCGCGGTGGCCGCGGTGGCGACGCTGTCGGGATTCGCGACGGCGGGGGACGCGGGGGCCGTGCCGGACCGGCCGCGTGCGGCGCGCGAGATGCGGGGGATGTGGCTGGCGACCGTCTCCCACCGCGACTGGCCTTCGCGCATGGGCCTGACCGCCGCCCGGCAGCGCGCCGAGCTGCTCGCCCACCTCGACACGGCCGTACGCCTCCGCCTCAACACCGTGATCTTCCAGGTGCGCCCCTCCGCCGACGCGCTGTGGCCCTCGCCGTACGAGCCGTGGTCCCAGTACCTGACCGGCGTCCAGGGCAAGGACCCCGGCTGGGACCCGCTGGGCACGGCGGTGAAGGAGGCCCACGCGCGCGGCCTTGAACTGCACGCCTGGTTCAACCCGTACCGGATCGCCGACCACGCCGATCCCGCGAAGCTGGTGGCGTCCCACCCGGCCCGCAGGCACCCCGACTGGGTGGTCCCGTACGGCGGGAAGCTCTACTACAACCCCGGGCTGCCGCAGGTCCGCGCGTTCGTCCAGACCGCGATGCTCGACGCCGTGCGCAGATACAAGATCGACGCCGTGCACTGGGACGACTTCTTCTACCCGTACCCCGTCGCAGGCCAGTCCTTCGACGACGACGCGGCGTACGCCGCACACGGCTCGGGCTTCTCGAACCGGGCCGCCTGGCGGCGCCACAACATCGACCGCCTGGTGCTGGAGATGGCGGCAGCCGTCAAGAAGGTCCGGCCCGCGGCGCGCTTCGGAATCAGCCCCTTCGGGGTGTGGCGCAACGCCGCGACCGACCCGCTCGGCTCGGCGACCCGGGCGGGCGCGCAGACGTACGACGATCTGCACGCCGACACCCGGAAGTGGGTCCGGGAGCACTGGATCGACTACATCTGCCCGCAGTTGTACTGGAACATCGGGTTCGCCGCCGCCGACTACGCGCGGCTGCTGCCCTGGTGGGCGAAGGTCGCCCAGGGCACGGGCGTGCAGCTGTACGTCGGGGAGGGGCTGTACAAGGCCGGTGACCCGGCGCAGTCCGCGGCCTGGCAGGACCCCGCCGAGCTCTCCCGGCACCTCACCCTCGCCCGGGACTACGCACAGGTGCGCGGGCACGCCTTCTTCTCGGCCAAGGAGGTCGGCGTCGACCGCGTCGGCGCGATGGCACGGGTCGTCGCCGACCACTACGGGCAGCCGGCGCAACCTCCCCGCTGAGCTCCTACCGCATGTTTTCCTTGTGCCGGATCTCGGTGTCCGGGCCCGGTGAACACACTCCCTCGTGCCCGTCCTCGAACTTCACGCGGTACGGGGGAGCGCCTTCCGCTCCCAGGACCTCGGTGATTTTCCCGACCTTGTCGTGCAGGCCGACAACCCTGCCGTGCTGCACAATCTGGTCGCCCTCGGATGCACGCATCTGAACGGTCTCCTCGTCGTGTACAGGAGTAACGGTTCGTGGCCGCAAGTCTACGGCTGATTGTGCCGGTTGGCCCGGCTCGTGCGTGCCGGTCAGCCGCGCGCTCGTTGGGTGAGCGCGATGCAGACCAGAACAGCGGCGGCCGTCAGGGGTGCGGCCGGTGTGAGCTGCTCGCCCAGGAGCAGTACCGACCACACCAGTGTGAGCAGCGGCTGCGCCAGCTGCAACTGGCTGGCCTTGGGAATCCCGATCGACGCCATGCCCCGGTACCAGACGACCAGGCCGAGGAACTGCGAACCGGCGGCCACCCAGAGCAGTCCCGTCACACTGTGCGCGGTCAGCCGCACGGGCTCGTACGACAACGCGAGCAGCGCGCCGGGCAGGGCGAGCGGCAGGCACAGGACCAGCGCCCAGCCGATGACCTGCCACCCCGGCATGACGCGGGCGAGCCGGCCACCCTCGGTATAGCCCGCCGCGCAGATCAGCAGCGCGCCGAAGAGATACGCGTCCGCGCCGGTCAGGGCGCCACCGCTCTGCTGCACCGTGAACGCGATCACCGCCGCGGCGCCGGCGAGGGCCGCCACCCAGAACATCCGCGAGGGCCGCGCCCCGGTGCGCAGCGCCGAGAACAGCGCGGTCGTCAGCGGCAGCAGCCCGACCACCACGGCCGCGTGAGCGGTGGTCGACGTCTGAAGCGCGAGCGTCGTCAGCAGCGGGAAGCCGAGGACGACACCGGCGGCGACGACGGCGAGGCCCGCCACATGTCCCCGGGGCAGCGGAACACGCAGGATCCCCAGACAGCCGCCGGCGATGACCGCCGCCAGAACGCTGCGGACGGCCACCAGGGACCACGGGCCGAAGCCCTCCAAGCCCCACGCGGTGGCGGGGAAGGTGAGGGAGAAGGCGGTGACGCCGAGGGCGGCCTGAAGGGTGCCGGAGCGGCGGTCCGTCGCGGCGTCGACTTCGGGGGTGCTGACCGCTATCCGGCTCGGGGCGATAGCGCTACTCTCTGTTCTCATGCAAGAGCGTAGCAGTGTGGGAGACCTGGCGAAACAGCTGCGGGGGGAGCTGAACCGCTACTCGCCAGGTGGAAAGCTGCCGTCGAGCCGGGCGCTCGTCGAGCGGTTCCGGGTGAGTCCGGTGACCGTGTCGCGGGCGCTGGCGCAGCTGGCCGCCGAGGGACTGGTGGTCACCCGGCCCGGCGCCGGGGCGTTCCGCGCTCAGCCGCGTACGCCCACCGCGCCCGCCGGGGACACCTCCTGGCAAGAGCTCACACTGAGCGCGGACGCCGCGGCCGAACTCATCCCGCGCACGGTGGACGTGTCCGGCGTCCTCGCCTCGCTGGCCGCCCCGCCGCCGGGTGTCATCGAGTTCAACGGCGGCTATCTGCACCCCTCGCTCCAGCCGGAGCGGGCGCTGGGCGCGGCCCTGTCCCGGGCCGGGCGCCGCCCCGGAGCCTGGTCCCGGCCGCCCATGGAGGGGCTCGCCGAACTGCGCGAGTGGTTCGCGCGCGGGATCGGCGGCGCGATCACCGCCGCCGAGGTGCTCGTCACGGCGGGCGGCCAGTCCGCGCTGACGACCGCCCTGCGCGCGCTCGCGCCGCCCGGTGCGCCGGTCCTCGTCGAATCCCCGACCTACCCGGGCATGCTGGCGATCGCCCGCGCGGCCGGCCTGCGTCCCGTTCCCGTCCCGGTGGATGCCGACGGTGTGAAGCCCGACCTCCTCGGCGACGCCTTCAAGGCGACCGGCGCCCGCGTCTTCGTCTGCCAGCCGCTGTTCCAGAACCCGACCGGTGCCGTCCTCGCCCCCGAACGGCGGGGCGAAGTGCTGCGCATCGCCCGCGACGCCGGCGCGTTCGTGGTCGAGGACGATTTCGTACGCCGTCTCGTGCACGAGGACGCGGGCCCGCTGCCGCGTCCGCTGGCCGCCGAGGATCCCGACGGGGTCGTCGTGCACGTCGGCTCCCTCACCAAGGCCACCTCACCGAGCTTCCGGGTGAGCGCACTGGCCGCGCGCGGACCGGTACTTGGGCGACTGCGCGCCATCCAGGTCGTCGACACCTTCTTCGTGCCGCGCCCGCTCCAGGAGGCGGCGCTCGAACTGGTCGGCTCGCCCGCCTGGCCACGCCATCTCCGGGCTGTGTCCGCCGAGTTGAAGACTCGGCGCGACACGATGACCACCGCCCTGCGCTCGCGGCTCCCCGAACTCGCCCTGCCCCACATCCCGTTCGGCGGCTACCACCTCTGGCTCCGCCTCCCCGACGGCACCGACGAGTCCCCCCTCGTCTCCGCCGCCCTCCGCACCGGCGTGGCCGTCACCCCCGGCCGCCCCTACTTCAGCGCCGAACCTCCCGCGGCCCACCTCCGCCTGAGCTTCGCGGCGGTCGCCGGAACGGAGGAGATCACGGAGGGGGTACGGAGACTGCGGGAGGCGTTCCTCAGCGGGGGAGTTTGAGGACGAGCGCGAAGCGCGATGACGGCGGGCTGAGGGCGGAGCCCGCAGGTACGGACGGGTGAGCCCCCGAGTACCCTGCGTCACCCCCCTTGACCTGCGGAGTCCCGCACTCCACGATCTCCGCATGCATCTTCGGGTCACATTCGTCGCCGCCGCCCGCAGCTCCGCGCTGCTGGCGGAACGCTTCGAGGACGACCGGCCACTCGACCAGGCCGGCTGGGACGAAGTGCAGCGCACCGCCCCCGATCTGGTACCCCTGGCGGCGGCCGAGCTGCGCTACTGCTCGCCCACGCCCCGCAGCCGGGCCACCGGCGACGCCCTCGGCTACGGGCCGCTCGTCCAGCTCGCGCTGCGCGACTGCGACATGGGCCGCTGGCGTGGCTTCACGCTGGGCGAGGCGATGGCCCGTGAACCCGATGCCGTCGACGCCTGGCTCGCCGATCCGCGCTCCGCCCCGCACGGTGGTGAGTCGTTGATGTCCTTCATCTCCCGTGTCGGCAACTGGCTCGACACCCGCCCCGCCGACGACGGCAGCCGCATCGTCGCCGTGGCCGAACCCTCGGTGGTGCGGGCCGCGCTCGTCTACGCCCTCAAGGCCCAGCCATCGGCGTACTGGAACATCGACGTACGCCCCTTGTCGACGGTCACCCTCACCGGCACCAACGGCCGCTGGAACCTACGCCTCGAAGCCACGATGCAGCGCGCCTAGGTGTACTCGGTCATGACTTTGGTGACAGTCGGCTGATCGGTGGCTGGCCTGGCGCAACGCGCGTGTAGTCGGTCGTCAGTGTGAGGTCCTTGGTGGGCCCGCCCACCCGCCACACGGTGCGCCAGCGGTCCTCCCCGTACACGGTGAACTCGCCTCGGTAGAGGTCCGCCGAGCAGGGATGGTCGGCCACATGGCGGCCGGTGGTCAGGTCCAGGTCGTGGAAGGGCCGGCCGTCGGAGAACCGGACGAGGACGCTCCCGGGGTTCGGCCCCGGCAGGAACCGCAGCGTCCGCTCGGCGGGCCGTGCGACGCCCTGCCACACGAACGTGCCGGACTCCTGGTGCAGCAGCCCCGCGCCCTCGAGCGGTCCGAAAACCGTCGTACCCGTGAAGCGCCCCTCCGCCCCGTTCGCGAGATCCCGCACCGCGCGCTCCACCCGCCAGCTCCCTGCCAGGTACGTCAGCAGGTCTGCCACTGGCCAGAACTCGCCCATCCTGTCCCGCTCTCCGTTCCCATCCGATGCTGCGCGACCCATTGACGCGCTCTGGCCCCCTCCCTATCTTGCCGTTCGAAGTACTGATCGACGTCCGATATTTCGAACGATTCCACTACAGAGCCGCGGAGTATCCATGTCACCCACCCGCACCCGCTGGAGACTCGGACTCACGGCCACCGCCCTTCTGGTGGCCTCCACCGTCGTACCGGGATCGGCGAACGCCGTCGCGGACGACGTCACCGACTACGCGATCAGCGTCGGCCCCAAGGGTTCCGGCGCGAAGATCGACGACACCATGTACGGCGTCTTCTTCGAGGACATCAACCGCGCCGCGGACGGCGGCCTGTATGCCGAGCTCGTACAGAACCGGTCGTTCGAGTACAGCACCGCCGACAACACCTCCTATACGCCGCTGACCTCCTGGACCGTCTCCGGCACCGCGCAGGCCGCGAGCGACGACGGGCGCCTCAACGCCCGCAATCGCACCTATCTCTCCCTGGGCGCCGACTCGTCGGTCACCAACTCCGGCTACAACACCGGTATTTCGGTCGAGAGCGGCAAGGTGTACGACTTCTCGGTCTGGGCCCGCGCCGACGCGGCCGCACCCCTGACCGTGACGCTGCGGGACTCCGCGGGCACGCTCGCCGAGGGCCGCCAGGTCACGGCGCGCGGCGGCTGGGCCAAGTACCGGGCGAAGTTCACCGCGACCCGCACCAGCACCACCGGCCGCCTCACGGTCGCCGCCGGCGCCCCCGTCGCGCTCGACATGATCTCGCTGCTGCCCCGGGACACGTACAAGGGCCACGGCCTGCGCAAGGACCTCGCCGAGAAGATCGCCGCCCTTCATCCCGGGTTCGTGCGCTTCCCGGGCGGCTGCCTGGTCAATACCGGCAGCATGCAGGGATATGACGAGGCGTCGGGTTATCAGCGCAAGCGCTCGTATCAGTGGAAGGACACCATAGGTCCGGTCGAGCAGCGCGCCACCAACTCGAACTTCTGGGGCTACAACCAGAGTTACGGGCTCGGTTACTACGAGTACTTCCAGTTCGCCGAGGACATCGGCGCGATGCCGCTGCCCGTCGTGCCCGCCCTCGTCACCGGCTGCGGTCAGAACAAGGCCACCGACGATGACGCGCTGCTCAAGCGGCACATCCAGGACACCCTGGACCTCATCGAGTTCGCCAACGGCCCGGTGACGAGCGAATGGGGCAAGAAGCGCGCCCGGATGGGCCACCCCAAGCCCTTCCACCTCACGCATCTCGAAGTCGGCAACGAGGAAAACCTCCCCGACGCGTTCTTCGCCCGCTTCCAGCAGTTCTGCGCCGCCATCGCGGCCAAGTACCCCGGCATCAAGGTGATTTCGAACGCGGGTCCCGACGACTCGGGTACCACCTTCGACACCGCCTGGAAGCTCAACAAGGACGCGAACGTCGACATGGTCGACGAGCACTACTACAACAGCCCGCAGTGGTTCCTGCAGAACAACGACCGCTACGACTCCTACGACAGGAACGGCCCCAAGGTCTTCCTCGGCGAGTACGCCTCCGGCGGCAACACCTTCAAGAACGCCCTCTCCGAAGCCGCGTACATGACCGGCCTGGAGCGCAACGCGGACGTCGTGAAGCTCGCCTCGTACGCCCCGCTGCTCGCCAACGAGGACTCCGTGCAGTGGCGCCCCGACATGATCTGGTTCAACAACCACGCCTCATGGGGCTCGGCCGACTACGAGGTGCAGAAGCTCTTCATGAGCAACGTCGGCGACCGTGTCGTGCCGTCGACCGCCACCGGCACACCTTCACTGAGCGCGCCCATCGCGGGTGCCGTCGGCCTGTCGACCTGGGCGACCACGGCGGCGTACGACGATGTCAAGGTCACCGGCGCTGACGGGACCACGCTGCTCAGCGACGACTTCAGCGGTGACGCCTCGCGGTGGACCCACACGGGCAGCGGGAGCTGGAGCGTCCAGGACGGGCAGTACGTGCAGAGCGACGAAGCCGCGACCAACACCATGGTCCAGGCGGGCGACCCGGCCTGGCACGACTACGACCTGCACGTGAAGGCCACCAAGAAGTCCGGCAAGGAGGGCTTTCTCGTCGCCTTCGGCGTCAAGGACACCGGCAACTACTACTGGTGGAACCTGGGCGGCTGGAACAACACCACCTCCGCCGTAGAACAGGCCGTGGACGGCGGAAAGTCGACGCTGATCTCCAAGGCCGGCACGATCGAGACGGGCAAGGCCTACGACATCGACATCAAGGTGCGGGGCCGCCAGGTGACTCTCTACCTGGACGGCCAGGAGTGGGGGAGCTTCACCGACGACAAGCCCGCCGAGCCGTTCCGTCAGGTCGTCACGCGGGACGCGAAGACCGGTGACCTGATCGTCAAGGTCGTCAACGCCCAGTCGGCGGACGCCCGTACGGCGATCGACCTGGGCGGGGCGAAGGTCGCCTCAACCGCTCGCGTGACCACTCTGGAAGCCGCGCCGGACGCGGTGAACAGCGAGACGGCCACGGCGGTCGCCCCGGTGAAGTCCACCTTCGCGGGGGTCGCGGACACGTTCACGTACACCTTCCCTGCGAACTCGGTGACCTTCCTCAGAATCAAGCGGAGGTAACTCTCGGCCGTGGGGGGGGGGGGGGGGGGGGGCCCCCCCCCCCCCCCCCCCCGAGCACCCCGGGGGGGGGGGCGGCGG